>JBFIDI010000026.1:0-22538 GCA_041581405.1 Burkholderiaceae bacterium | reverse complement strand
GCCGACGTGGCGCCAGCGTCCGTCCGCGCCGACCAGCGCCTCGGCGTTGACGTTGCCCAGCAGGTCGACTTCGATTGCGCTGTTGAGGCTGAAGAAGTCGTCGATCGACGCGACCACCGCGGCGTCGTGGGTGTAACCCGGCTCGCGCAGGCAGATCGCCGGGTTGCCGTCTGCGGCGCGGTACAAGGAGTCGCTGCCCAGCACGGCACCGACCACGGCCATGCCGGCGTCGCGTGACTTGCGCGAGTGGTCGACCACGCCGGCGTCGACCAGCGCCTGCAGCTGGTCCGACCACATGCCGCTGTGCACTCCCAGCCGGCGTTGCGTGTGCAACGCCGCCAGCGTGGCCGAGGGCAGGCTGCCGATGCCGACCTGCAGGCAGGCGCCATCGGGCACGAGCGCGGCCACCTGCTGCCCGATCGCATGCTCGATCCTTCCGGGCGTCGCTTCGCTCAGGGGGGCCAGCGTGTGGTCGGTTTCGATCATGACGCTGATCGCGATGTCGTCCGGCCAGGCCGCGCCAGCGACACAAGGTGCCTGCGCATTCACTTCGGCAATCACATGGCGGGCGCGTCGCGCCGCCGCCAGTGCCGGCCCGTGCGAGGCACCGAGGTGCAGACGGCCATCGGGCGCGCGCGCCAGGCTCACGAGCGCGACATCGCATGGCCAGTCGCCTTGTTCGTAGACGAGCCCGGTTCGGCTGTAGTGCACCGGGCTGAATTGCACGGAGCGGCTGCGCGCCAATTGGCCCGCGCTGCCCATCGCACCATACGTCGTGATTGCGCAGCTGGCCGGCAAGTCCGCGGCTGCGAGCGAAAACGGCACGCCGAGCATCAGCTGCAACGCATGGGCCGGTGCCGACCTGGCAAGCGACTGCAGCAGGGCCACCGGCTCGGCAGACATGTGCGAACACACCAGGTGGTCGCCGGAACGCAGCCAGCGAGCCCAGTCGATGTCAGCCACGCCAGGGCACCTGCGCCGCGAAATGCTGTGCAATCGCTTCGCGGGTCGCGATCCACACGCCGCGCGGCGCGCGAGCGCGTTCCGCGGCGTAGGCGAGAAACTCCTGCAGCGCCCAGATGCGCCCGGGGCGGCCGATGATGCGCAGATGCAGGCCGATCGACATCATGTTGACTTCGTGCTCGCCTTCCGCCAGTGCCCAGTCCAGATTGTCCTTGGCGTATTTGAGCCATTGATCCGGCGTGTACGAGGGTTCGGACCACATCTTCATGTCGTTGTTGTCGACCTGGTACGGCAACACGACGATCGGCTTGCCGGCCTCGGCATCCCAGGACGGCTCGTCGTCGCCAAAGTCGTCCATGTGATACAGGAACCCCTCTTCGATCAGCAGCCGGCGGGTATTGGGGGTGGTCAGGTAACGCGACAACCAGCCCTGCGGCCGGCGTCCGGTCGTGCGCGTCAGCGACTCCACCGCCTTGCGGATGTAGGCGCGTTCGTCTTCCTCGTTCATGTTGAACTGGTGCGACCAGCGGTAGCCGTGCGAGGTGACCTCGTGGCCCTGACGCACGATCTCCTGTGCCAGCGCCGGCGCGCGTTCGAGCGCCAGCGCACAGGCGGTGAAGGTGGCCTGGATGCCATGCTGGGCGAGCAGGCGCATCACGCGGGGTGCGCCGCGCGTGATGCCGTACCGGTAGTTCGACTCGTTGCCGTAGTTGCGCATCGTGCGCTTGAGCGCAATGCCCATTTCGTCGACCGGTTCGGGGTATTTGTCGCCGTCCAGGATGTTCGCTTCGGCGCCTTCCTCGACATTGACGACGATGGACAGCGCGAGCCGGCCGTCGCCAGGCCAGGCATAGGGTTTGGGGGAGATGGTGTATTGCATGGAGGTCGTTCCCGCGAGTCCGGGCCGGTGCGACGCCAATTCCGTCAGCTGCCCGACCGGATGCCGGTTTGCAAAGTTGTACGGACATATTATCATCGAGGTCATTCAACAGATCAACCACGGCCGCTGGTCGGCCGGCATACTGCACCATGGAATTGCTCGCGTTGCAGCAGGACGGGCCCGTCGCCCGCATCATGATCGACCACCCGGCGCGCAGGAACGCGTTCAGCCGGGCCATGTGGCGCGAACTGCCTGGCCTGGTTCGCTCGGCCCTGGCCGACCCGCGGACCCGGCTGCTGACCCTGCAAGGGGCGCAGGCCGGCTTGTTTGCGGCCGGTGCCGACATCCGTGAGTTCGAGCAGACCTACAGCGTGCCCGGCGAGGCCGTCGTGGCGGCGCGGGAAGTCCAGGACGCCGTCGATGCGCTGGCAGATTGCCCGCTGCCCGTCGTCGCGCTGATCGATGGCCCCTGCGTGGGAGGCGGCGTGTCGCTTGCGACCGCGTGCGACATGCGCATCGCCAGCGTGCAGGCGCGTTTTGCGGTGACTCCGGCCAGGCTCGGGCTCTCCTACCATCCCGATCAGCTGCGGCTGCTGGTCCAGGTGTGTGGCCTGGCGGCGGCCAGCGAGTTGCTGCTGGGCGGCCAGTTGTGGACGGCCGAACGCGCCTTGCAGGCCGGCCTGGTCAACCAGGTCTGGCCGCAGCAAGCATTTGCCGAACAGGCCGGGTTGCTGGTGCAGGCCATCGCAGCCAACTCGCTGGACGCGACCCGCGCCCTCAAGCGTGGATTGCGCGCCGTCGTGGCGCAGGATCCCGCGGGCCTCGCCCAGGCCGAACAGGCGTTTCTCGCGCTGTTCGAGGGCCCTGACTTCATCGAAGGTCGCGACGCGTTCCTGCAGCGCCGCCCGGCCCTTTTTCCCTCCCACGCTGCGGATGTTGCACCATGAATGACACGGTATTTCACGACCCGATCGAAAGGGTGCTCGACCTGATCGAGCAGACACGTTACGAAGACCTTCCGGCGTCGGCGGTCGAGGCCGCAACCGTGTTCTTCCTCGATACGGTCGGGGTCGCCTGCGCCGGCAAGCTGGCGCCCAAGCTCGATGCGTTGGTGGCGACCGCCACCCGATGGGGTGCGCCGGGCGAAGATGGCGCCTCGCTCTGGAACACCGGAACACGCGCGCCCGCGCCGGTGGCGGCAATGGTCAACGGCTACCAGTGCCACGCGCTGGAATACGACTGCGTCTACGAACCCGGCGTGATCCTGCCGACGCCTCCCATCTTCGCTGCGCTGATGGCCAAGGTCGACGAACTCGACGCACGCGGGTGCTCGCCGGACGGTCCGGCCTTGATCCGGGCCTTCGTCGTGGCATTGGAGGTGTCGTGCACGCTTGCGAGCGCTGCGCGCAATGCGATGTTCTTCTTCCGTCCGGCAACCACCGGTGTCTTCTCCGCGCTGGCCGCCTTGGCCTGCCTGGACCCGCTGCCGCGCGATCAGCTGCGACAGGCGTTCGGCATCGGCTACTCGCAGATGTGCGGCCCGATGCAGGCACACGAGGAAGGCTCGATGATGCTGGCCATGCAGATGGGGTTTGCCGCTCGTAATGCCGTGCTGGCACATGACATGGCGCGTGCCGGCATCACGGCGCCGGTCGAATTGCTGGGCGGGCGTTTCGGCTTCTTCACCAATTTCGAGCATGACCACGACCTGCCGGCCGCGCTCGATGCGATGGGTGCGCCCTGGAAGGTGACGCAGCTCTCGCACAAGCCGTTTCCGAGCGGGCGCGTGACCCATGGCGTCATCCACACGATGCGCCGGTTGCGCCAGGAACTCGGCCTGGACGCGCGCAACGCGCTGGATCGGATCGCCGGCATCGAGGTGACATTGCCACCGCTGGGCATGCGACTGGTCGGGCGGCCGATGGCACACCATCCGGCACCCAACTACGCGCGGCTGTGTATTCCCTTCGTTGCCGCAGCAGAGGTGGTGCTGGGGAGCGTCGATCCGACCACGTTCCGGCCCGAGGGGCTGAACGACCCGACCGTGGAGGCACTGGCGCTGCGGGTACGGACCGGCGAGCAGCCACACCCGAATCCGAATGCGTTCTATCCGCAGACGCTGGTGCTCGAACTCGCGGACGGCGAGCGCATCCGGTGCGAGATCCCGCATGCCTGGGGGCATCCGCTGATGCCTTTGAGCGCGCAGGAGCGGGAAGACAAGTTCCGCCTGTGCTGGCACCTGACCCGGCCGCGCGACGCGCAACAGGAGTCGCGCATGGAGGGCATGCTCGACTGGCTGCGCCAGCTGCCCGCGGCGCGGGACGCGGCGCCGTTGGTGGCGTTGCTGGCGTCGCCCGACTGAGGGAGCGCCGGCACCGGCCGGGCACCGGAGTTCCGGCGGTGCCGCCTTGCAGCGGCGGCGCCGGCCCCGGGTCGGGCATGCGCCGCTGCTTTCACTCCGTTCAGTTGGTCTTGGCCGTCAGGTTGACGATCTTGCCGACCGTGTCGTTCCAGCTCTTCACGCATTCGGTGCCGCAACGGCTGGCCCAGCGCGGCAGGACCTGGTTGACGAGCGCCTGGCGGCGCAGTTCGGCATCGCCGGCCGCAGGGGTGACCAGCACCATATTGGCTGGCGGACCTTCCGGACAGGTGCCTCCGGTATTGCAGGCCAGGCCGATGTCATTCTCACGCACGTTCTGGTCGAACACTGCCTTCTCCAGCCGCGCGAACTCGCTGACCAGTGTCTTTTGCTGGTTGGCATCGAGCTTGCGCCAGCTGGTGTGGCTGATCGCCGACATCCCGGCACCCCAGTTGATCGGCAAGGCGTACAGGTACTTGGCGCCGTCGTACCACTTCGCCTTGTAGCCGCCCAGCGTGCCGGTGATGGCGCAGTCGATGACACCGTTCTGCAAGGCCTGTTGCACTTCCCCGAATGCCATGTTCACGCCGGACCCGCCGAAATAGCCGATGAAATCGGACTGCGAAGCGCCCGACGTACGTACCTTGCGTCCCTTGAGATCGGCCAGGCTCTTGATTTCAGCGCGGCAGAACAGGACCTGCGCCTGGAACGAGAACATGCCCATGACCTTGACCTTGAACTGCTGGTCGTAATACTTCTCGAGCGTCGGGCGAAACGCCTGCGTGACCTGCCAGAAGGTCTGGATGGTCGGCGATACACCGGCCAGGTCGGTCGCGTCGTTGATCGCGGCATCGCCGGCCACGAAGCCCAGCTGGGTCGTGCCGACGTCGAACACGCCCTGGCTCAGCAGCTTGAAGACCTCCGGGCCCTTGAGACCCATCTCGTTCCATGGCTTGATGCTGGCGGTGACCGAGCCGCCGGTGGCGGCCGGAACGTCCTTGGTCCAGAACGGCGCCTCGAGCTCCTTGTACTGGGTGGTGATGCCCAGGTTGCCCACCACCTGCAGGCTGACCTTGGGCGAGGTCTGCGATTGCGCAGTGCCGGCCAGGCCCATCATGAGTGCAACCGCACCCCAACATGTCTTGAATCCAGGTTTCATCGAAATCTCCATATGGTTGAAAAAGAAGCCGTGTCAGGTACGGCTGGCGGCGAAAGCGGAAGGCAACCAGAGCGCGAGATCGGGAAACACGATCAGTGCCGCGATGATCAGGAACATCAGTACGACGAAGGGAATGGAGCCCATCACGACGTCGCGAAACGGGCCGCTCTTGCGTACGGATTGCACAACGAACAGGTTCATGCCGATGGGCGGCGTGATCAGTGCCGTCTCGATGAGGATCACGAACACGACTCCGAACCAGACCGGGCTGAACCCCAGCTGCACGATGATCGGCACGACGATCGGCGTGGTGGCGATCATCAGCGTCAGGGACTCGACGAAGCAACCCAGGAATACGTAAAGCACGACGATGGCCAGCAACACCGCGATCGGGCTCCAGCCCAGCTCGCCGACCCATTTCACCGCGGCGTCGGTCAGCCCCAGCGTGGACAACACGAAGTTCAGGAAGTAGGCCGCGATGACGATGGCCATCACCATGGCGGTGGTGCGCACCGTGCCCTCGAACGATCGCAGCAGCAAGGCGACTGTCAGGCGCCCGCGCACGATGACAAGCACCAGCGAGCCGATCACGCCCAGGGCCGAGGCTTCGGTGGCGGTTGCCAGCCCGGCGTAGATCGATCCGACCACGAGCAGGAACAGCAGCGCCGGCGGCACCAGGTGTATGAGGGCACGCAGGCGTTGGGTCCAGCGTGCCCGCTCGCCATTCGGTGCCAGCGAGCGGTCGAACTTGCAGCGCAGGTAGATGTACAACGAGAACAAGCAGGCCATCAACAGGCCGGGAATCAGGCCGGCCAGGTACAGGTCGCCCACGGCGGTATCGGACATGGCGCCGTACAGCACCATGTTGATGCTGGGAGGAATCAGGATGCCGAGCGTGCCGCCCGCGGCAATCGAGCCCAGGAACAGGCTGGGCCTGTACCCGAAGCGGTCCATGTTCGGGATCGACACGGTTCCGATTGTCGCGGCGGTGGCGATGCTTGAACCCGAGGTGGCGGCGAATACGGCGGAGGCCGCGATGTTGGTGTGCATCAGGCCGCCGGGAATATGACCGACCCAGCGGTCGAGCGCCTTGTACATGGAGTCGGTGATGCCCGAGCGCAGCAGCAACTCACCCATCATGATGAACATCGGCACCGCCACCAGGATGAAGTCGGCACTCGAACTCCAGGCAACCTCGCCCAGTCCGCGAATCAGCGGAAACGGCGAAAAGAACGTTGCCAGCGAATAACCGAGCACGCCGAGCACGGCCGAGACGAACAGGCCGCTGCCCGCGAGCACCAGCAGCAGCAGGAGAGTGGTTGCCATCATCGGCGCAGCTCCTTGCCGGTGCCGGCTTCGATTTCTTCTTCCAGCGAGGCGACGCCGAGTTTTGCGTGGGCGTCCTCCGGGTGGCCGGTCAGGCATTGCACCAGACCGTAGATCGCATACAGCGTCGCCAGCAACGCGAGCCAGGCCAGTCCCAGCAGCCACAGACCCTGCGGCCAGACCAGTGGCAGCGCCAGCGAGGAGTTGGAGCGCGCGCCGCTTTGCCAGTTGCCGATCACCGTCTGCGCACACCAATACAGCAGGGCCACGCTGACGATCGACAGGCCGACATAGGCCCAGACGTCGAGCCAGGGACGCCATTTGGCAGGCAGCGCCGAATACAGCACCTCGATCCGGATGTGGGCGCGGCTGACCAGTGCGTACGACATGCCCATGGCAACCGCGATTGCAAACGCATAGGTGGAGAGTTCGAAGCTCTCGAAATAGGTGATCTTCCACACCGCGCGGAAAACCACGTCCAGTGATATCAGGCCGGCGCTGAGCAACAAGCCCGCGCCGCCCAGCCACGCCAGCCAACGCGACGCGTTGGAGCACCATTGAATCAGGGCCGTCAAATCGATCTCCTTCTATCGTCTCGCCTTGGGCTGCTCTCGACGCAAGCTATGTGCCAGCCTTGCCGGGCAGTGTTTCGGTTGATGCGAACGGCGCCGGTGTCAGCAATTGACTGTGCATGTCGCGGATGAACGGCATCACCGAAGGCACGAAACGTTGCCATGCGGGATCCTGCGCCAGCTGCCGGCGCCGCCGTGTGCGTTCTTCGAAGCTGTCGTAGCCCCATAGGTGGATGATCTGGTTCAGCGTGCCGACCTCCGTGCTGTAGTAACCCAGCAGTCGCCCCAGGATGGGGCGTTCGATGGCAAGCCCTTCGCGCTCCATGGCATCGAGGAATACCGCCGTCTTGCCCGCATGCAGGACGTAGGTACGCATTTCGACCAGCATGGCCAATCACCTCAGGCCCACAACACCAGGCCGCGGTCGGGCATGCGACCGATGAAGGAGCCGATGGATACGCGACTGCCGCCAGGCTGGGGTGTGCCAGCGGCGACTTCATGGGGATTGCGTGTGTTGAAGATCACCACGTCACCGGCCGTCGGGCTATAGGTGAAACAGGTGGCTCCCTGCGTCAGCGCGCGGTCCAGGCCATAACTCGCCGGAATCTCGCCGGCGACGACGCGTGGATCCCAGGGGTGGTTGTAGACATGGGTTTGTCCACCCGACTGCAGTTCTTCGGCGAAGAAATTCCAGCCCAGCTGCCCGTCGATAGCGCCGATGGCGTAGTCGGGCGAGTTGACAGGCGCCCAGTCCACATGCAGGTCGATCTTGTCGGTCGTCGAGCGCACGATGCCTGCGAAATACGGTTTGTCGTCCTCGCGCGCGATATCCACCGGCGCATCCCAATGGCTGCGCAGCAAGTCGATGACCCGTTGCAATGGGTTGAATCGCGCGGCGTCGCAGACGGCCTGCACGTCGGCCTGGGCCTGTGGCACGTCGGCCAGGAACTCGGCCTTGGTTTTTGTCCAGCGGTACTGGTATTGCGCCAGGCCGATATAGCCGATGCGGTCGGATACGTTGTAGTACTGCATGCGGCCGGCCTTGGCGGCGGCGGCGAACGCCTGGCATTCGGCCGCATCGGCAAATCCCGGCACACGTATGGCCGGGATCCTGTTGTCCAGCAGCAGGGCCAGGTTGGCGCGGGTCAGCGTGTGTTCCACGGTATCGGTCCAGGTTCGCATGTGTCTATCCTGTCTATTCCGTCCATCGGTCGCCGTGCGCCAGCGTGACGATCGCGGCTACGCGGTGGTCCAGGTCTTGCGCGGGGGCGACTTGATCTCCAACTGCTCGCAGTCCTCCAGCGCTTCGCTGTAGTGCTCGACCCCGCGGGGATGTATCCAGGACGTGCCAGCCTCGGCGATGAACTCCTCGCCGCCGATCACCAGTCGCAAACGACCCTTGATCAGATAGGCCACGGTCTCGTGGTCCATGTGCTTGTGCACGGGATCGATCAGGCCTTTCTCGCGCAGCACATGCAGCATCAGGATCTCGTTGCCGACCATGATGCGGCGCACCTCGACCTTGCCCTCGGGCTTGATGCCCTCGACCGATGCCAGCCGTTCGGGCGCAATGGCGTCGCGGGTCGTGAAATAACCCTGGGTGGGTTCCATCGCGCGGCTGTTGTCGGTCATGCGGCTTCCTCTCGATCGCTGTGCTTCGGTCCCGTGCTGCGAGCCTGGCCAACCGGGTTCGGGCTCCGTGTGCAAGGCCTGCTGGTGCCCAAGGTTAGCACAGCATTGTCGACAATGGGGCCAGTTTTATGCAAAATCATCGGGAAAACCATACTCGATGTATACAATGGTCCGAAACGGCTTGCGATGAAACGGGAGATTTCCATGTCTGATTCACTGGGGTGGCGCCACAAGTTCGCAGTCCTGATCCCGTCCACCAATACCAGCGTGCAGCCCGAATTCGATGCCATGCGCCCGCCCGGCGTGACCAACCACATCAGCCGCATCCGGATCCCCAATATCCCGCTGAACAACGACGCCGATTTCCAGCGCTTGATCGAGTTGATTGCCGCGGCGCAGGACGAGGCGGTGGACGCGGTCATGTCGTGCGAGCCGGATCGCCTGGTACTGGGCATCTCGGCCGAGACATTCTGGGACGGCCTGGCGGCCAGTCGTGCGCTCAAGACCCAGCTGCACGAGCGCACCGGGTTGCCGGTGTCGATGGGGTCGGAGGCTTGCGACGCTGCCTTCCAGGCGCTGGGCATGAAGAAGATCGCCGTCGTCACGCCTTACCAGCCGGTGGGCGATCGCAACGTGGTGCGTTTCTTCGAGGAGTCCGGTTTCGAGGTCAGGCGCATCAAGGGTCTTTGCTGCGAGAGCCCGGTCAAGATCGCCCATGTGTCCGAGGCGCAGCTGCGTGATGCGCTGATGGAACTCGATGGTGACGACATCGACGGCCTGGTTCAGGTCGGCACCAACCTGGCCATGGCGCGTCTGGCCGGGCAGGCCGAAACCTGGTTGCGCAAGCCGGTGGTGGCGATCAACACCGCGATCTACTGGAACGCCTTGCGTTCGTCCGGCGTGACGGATCGCATCAGCGGTTTCGGCAGCCTGCTCGAGCGCCATTGACGGCGCCGGCATCAGCCTCACCCTCACCCTGAAGTCCCATGGAAACCGTCGCTTCGCGCATCTACAGTTCCATCAAGGAACAGATCATCGATGGGCGTTATGCGCCTGGCGCGCGCATGACCGAACAGAACATCGCCGCCGAATTCAACAGCTCGCGTACGCCGGTGCGCGAAGCCATGCGGCAGCTGGTGGCGGACGGATTCGCGCTGTTCAAGCCCAATAGCGGAACCGTGGTCCGGCACTGGACGGAGGAGGAGATGCGCCAGATTTTCGACCTGCGCGCACTCATCGAGAGCGAGATCGCCGGTCATGCCGCACAGCGCATGCGCCGAGGCGATGTGGACGCGTTGGTCGAGTTGCAGGACGGGATCGAAGCGAACGGCGTCGACCTCAGCCCGGAGAACACTGCGCGCATCGGCCGCCTGAACCGTGACTTTCACAACCTGGTGGCGCGCGCCAGCCAGAACGAGCGTCTGGTCTCCATGCTGGTTGCAGCGATCGAGGTGCCTATCGTGCAGCAGACCTTCCGTCGTTACAACGCCGCCCAGCTGGCGCGCAGCTTTGGCCATCACCGAGAGCTGATCGAGGCCTTTCGCGCCAACGACGATGCCTGGGCGAAATGCGTGATGGGCAGCCATATCCACTCGGCCAAGCAAACCCTGATCGGAGCCAAGCCCCATGCCTCACACTGAAAACACCTCCTTGCAAGCCAACTACGGCAATGGCGCATTCGGCGGCAAGCTGGGCTTCGGCTCTCGCCAGGCCTTGCTGATGATCGACTTCGCCACGGCCTATTTCGATCCGGCATCGCCGTTGTTCGCCAACCGGCCCGAGGTTGTCGCCCCTGCACGATCGCTGCTGCTGTGGGCGCGTGCGCGCAAGATGCTGGTTTGCCATACGCGGGTCGAATACCGTCCCGACGGCCGTGACGGCGGCGTGTTCTTCCGCAAGGTGCCGGCGCTCCAGGTGTTCTGCACCGGCAACCCTCTGGGCGACGTCGTGCCGGAACTCGCCGCGACGGACGACGAGCCGGTCATCACGAAGCAGTATGCGAGCGCCTTTTTCGGCACATCGCTGGCCAGCACGCTGCACGCGCAAGGCGTCGACTGTGTGGTGCTCGCCGGTATGAGCACCAGCGGCTGCGTGCGCGCCAGTGCTGTCGACGCGATGCAACATGGCTTCATCCCGGTGGTGGTGTCCGACGCCTGCGGCGACCGGCATCCCGAACCCCATGCGGCCAACCTGTTCGATCTCGATGCGAAATACGCGGACGTCATGACGTTGGCGCAGCTCCAGTCCGGCCTGACTTCCTGAAACCCTGCCCTGCAAAGCAGGCCAATACCTACCATGGCACTTGAACACATCACCGTCCTCGATCTCACCCACATGTTGTCCGGCCCCTACGGCACGATGATGCTGGCCGACCTGGGCGCGCGCACCATCAAGGTCGAGCCGCTCGAGAAGGGCGAGGGCACGCGTCGGCTGCTGGAGAACGATCCGGAGTATTCGCGCCATGGAATGGGCGCATATTTCCTGACCCTCAATCGCAACAAGGAGAGCGTGTGTATCGACCTCAAGAGCGAGGACGGCCGCGCGGTGTTTCATGACCTGGTGCGGCATGCCGACGTGGTCTACGACAATTTTGCGGTAGGCGTCACCCGGCGCCTGGGTATCGACCATGCAACGCTGGCCAAGGTGAATCCGCGCATCGTCACCTGCTCGGTGACCGGCTTTGGCGAGACCGGTCCCCAGACCCAGCGTCCGGCCTTCGACCAGGTCGTGCAGGCCATGGGGGGTGGCATGTCGATCACCGGGTCGCCCGAGACCGGGCCGATCCGCAGCGGCATTCCGATCGGCGACCTGGGCGGAGGGATATTCGGCACCATGGGTGTGCTGGCGGCGCTGGCCGAGCGTGAACGCACCGGCGTCGGCCAGCACGTGGACGTCTCGATGCTGGACGCGCAGATCTCGCTGCTCAACTACATGGCGACCATGTACCTGATGTCGGGCAACGTTCCGGAGGGCATCGGCAACGGGCACTTCGTCCACGTGCCCTACAACAGTTATCCGACCGCCGACGGTCACATCATCGTTGCCTGTATCGGCGACGAATTCTTCACGCGTTTCGCCGATTGCATCGGTATTCCCGAGTTGCTCGATCCGGCGTTCAGGAGCCAGCCGGTCCGTTACGCGGCCAAGGCCCGTATCGATGCGCTGGTGAGCGAGAAGATGAAGACACGCAGCACCGCAAGCTGGCAGGCGCAGCTGCAGGAAGCACGCATTCCGTGCGGCCCGGTGAACAACTTCCGCCAGGCGCTGGACGATAGCCAGGTCCGTGCGCGCGACATGGTGGTCGATGTGCAGCTGCACAGCGGAGAAACCGTGCAGATGCCGGGCAACCCGATCAAGTTGTCGGCGGCGCGGCCGCGGCGCTACACCCATCCGCCGCAACTCGGTGAACACACCGATGACGTGCTGGGCGGCCTTGCCGGCTACAGCGAGCAGCAGTTGGCGCATCTCAAGGCCCTGGGTGCGATCGCCTGAGTCGATCAACCCGGGCTGTCCCATGGAAACGATCCAGATTACCGATGTGTCGCCCCGCGACGGGCTGCAGAACCAGGCGATTCCGGTCGGTACCGACGCCAAGCTCGGATTGATCGAGCGCCTGGTGGCGGCCGGCGTGCGCAGCGTCGAAGTGACGAGTTTCGTATCGCCCAGGGCGGTGCCACAAATGGCCGATGCAGCCGATCTTCTGCCTCGCGTGACGGGAAAACTGCCGGGCGTGCGTGCTTCGGTCCTGGTGCCCAACCTCAAGGGTCTGGAACGCGCCAGCGCAGCCGGTGCGCAAGAGGTCGCGGTGGTCCTGTCGGCCACCGAAACCATGAACCGCAAGAACATCAACATGGGCCTGACGCAGGCGACCGACGTCAGCGCACTGACGCTGCAGGCCGCCAGGGAGCGGGGCCTGCGAACCCGGGCCTACGTCGCCGTGGCGTTCGATTGTCCGTTCGAAGGCGAGACGCCGCTGGACACCGTGGTCGCATTGGCGCAGCGCATGTACGCCGCAGGCGCCGATGAGGTCGTGATCGCCGATACCATCGGCGCGGCATCCCCCGGCATGGTGAAGCAGCGCCTGCAGGCTTTGGCGCAGGTCGTACCGGTCGCGCAGCTGGCGGTGCATCTGCATGACACGCGCGGCATGGGGGTGGCCAACGCATGGGCTGCGCTGGAGGCCGGCGTACGCCGCTTCGATGCCAGCGCCGGCGCCATTGGCGGCTGCCCGTTTGCGCCCGGCGCTGCCGGCAACCTGGCGACGGAAGACCTGGTGTTGATGGCGGAGCGCAGCGGCATGCGCACCGGCATCGACCTGTACCGCCTGCTCGACGCCATCGATTTCGCGCAGGACGCATTGCAGCGGCCGCTGGGTGGTCGATGCATCACATGGCTGCGTCGGCAGGCGCAGACGCATGCACGGGCACGCGTGCCGGTGCCGGGCTGATTCGCGCGTCACAATCTTTCTACGGCAGTTTTTCGGCCTCTCGGCACATCAACCTTCTGACATCACAAGGAAACACCCCCATGGACCTGCAACTCAAGAACAAACGTGTCGTCATTACCGGGGGCTCGCGCGGTATCGGGCTGGCCATCGCCGTGGCATTTGCCCGCGAAGGTGCGTTGCCGCAGATCGTCTCGCGCTCGCAGGAGTCCCTGGCCAAGGCGGCTGCGCTGATCAAGGAGCAGACCGGTGTCGATGCGCAGACGCTGTCGGCCGACATGGCGACGGCCGACGGCTTGCAGGCCCTGATGCAGGCGGCCGGCGCGGCCGACATCGTCGTCAACAACGCCGGAGCGATCCCGGGCGGCTCCCTGGGGGACATCGACGAGGCCCGGTGGCGGCAGTCCTGGGAGCTCAAGCTGTTCGGCTACATCAATGTCGTGCGGGCCATGCTCGAACGCATGCAGGCCGATGGCCGTGCCGGCGTGATTGCGAACATCATCGGCATGGCCGGCGCCGCTCCGCGCAACGAATACCTGGCGGGCTCCACGGCCAACGCGGCACTGATGGCGTTTACCCAGGCCGTGGGTGCTGCCAGCGTGCGCGAGGGCATCCGGGTGTTCGGCATCAATCCGTCACCCACGCGCAGCGACCGAATGGAGACCATGCTGCGCTCGCAGGCCGAGAAGAAGTTGGGCGATGCCGGGCGCTGGATGGAACTCACCAGTCACATGCCGTTCGGTCGCCTGATGGAGCCGAAGGAAGTCGCCGACCTGACCGTCTTCTGCTGCTCGCCCCTCTCGGGCTACCTGAGTGGCAGCGTGATCAACCTGGACGGAGGGCAGATGTACGCCACTCCCAGGTAATCTGCCGATCTGCATGACGCCATCACGGGAGCTGCCAATGGATCACCTCGGTTTTCGCATGAAGTTCGGCCTGCTCGGCCCATCGACCAACACCATCGTGCAGCCGGATATGGACGATATGCGGCCGGTCGGTGTCACCAATCACTACAGCCGCATCGAAGTGCCGAACATGGACGTCAAGTCCGATGCCGACTTCCTGCGGCTGGTCGACATCATTCAGGAAAACACACTGACGGCCGCGGATCTGCTCAAGAGCTGCGAGATGCAGTACCTCGTGATGGGGATGTCGGCCACGACCTTCTGGAATGGACGGCCTGGGGCCGAGGCCTACCGCAAGCTGTTGCGCGAGCGTGCCGGCGTCGATGTGTCGTGCGGCTCTTTTGCCACCGAAGCGGCGCTGCATGCGGTGGGGGCCAGGCGGATTGCCTTCCTGTCGCCGTATTTTCCGTCGGCCAACGCGCAGGTGCGCCGTTTCTACGAGGATTGCGGGTTCACCGTCGTGCGCGACATGTGCATGCGCCGGCCCACACCAGTGCTGATCGCGCATACGCAGGACTCGGAGTGCCGGCAGGCCATCCTGCAGATCGACGGCGATGACGTCGACGCGATTGTGCAGGTGGGCACCAACCTGTCGATGGTGCGGTTGGCGGCCGCGGCCGAACTGTTCCTGGGCAAGCCCGTCATTGCGATCAATACCGCGACGTATTGGCATGCGCTGCGCGCGGTCGGTATCGCGGATCGCCTGGCCGGCTTCGGGTCGCTGCTGAGCCACCACTGACGCCTGTCGGGCCCGGGTCCGTACCGGGAGCCTGCAACACCCGTTGGCCTTGGGGCCGAGGCCGCATGCCATACCTGCTGCGGTCGTGTTCGCCCACCGGCTGTGCGCACCAGCGAGGGGCAAGCCCGAACAGGACCCGGGCGGCGGTCAGTGGCGCAAGCCGGGCTGCAACTGCCGGGTCACGTACAGGCAACCCTGCGATCTAGAACGGAATATCGTCGTCCATGTCGTCGAAACCGCTCGACGACGCGGGTTTGGCTGCCGCCGGCGCCTGCTGGCGCGGAGCCGGCCGTGACGGCGGGGTGTTCGAGCGTGCATACCCTTCGTTGTCGCCATCGTGGCTGCCGGGGTCTCCCATGCCTTCGCGGCTGCCCAGCATCTGCATCTCGTTGGCGATGATGTCGGTGGCGTATTTCTCGACGCCGTCCTTGTCCGTGTATTTGCGCGTCTTGAGCCGGCCCTCGACGTAGACCGAGCGGCCCTTCTTGAGGTATTGCCCGACGATGTCGGCCAGCTTGCCGAAGAACGTCACGCGGTGCCATTCGGTTTCTTCGACCAGGTTGCCGTCCTTGCCCTTGTACCTGCTGCTGGTGGCGATCGTGATGTTGGCGACCGGATCGCCGCTGGGCAGGTAGCGGACTTCGGGGTCGCGGCCGAGATTGCCGACCAAAATAACCTTGTTGACGGATGCCATGGTGCTTCTCCAGAACTGTTTGGCCGATTATCGGCGGTTCCGCAAACGGGCTGGACAATAACGCATCCACCACTTGCGGTAGTGACGATGGCAGGCGCGTCGTCGAACGCCGGCACCCGCCATGCACGACGCCATCGATTTTCCGTTCGACCTGGTCCTGTTCGACCTGGACGGCACGCTGCTCGAGACGGCCCCCGAGTTGGCCGACGCCGTCAACGACACCTTGGCCCGCCTGGGGCTGGCGCCGGTGGCGGCGGCACGGGTCCGGGACTGGATCGGCAACGGCGTGCGCGAATTGCTGGTGCAGGCGCTGGCCTGCGCGCACGGGGACACGGCCGACGTAGTCCGGGGCTCGGCCCGGGTCGCGCACGCGCTGGAGATCTTCGAGCCCCTGTATGCCGCGCGGTGCGGCAGCAACAGCTGGCCGTATCCCGGGGTCGACGCGTTGCTGCGCCAATGGCATGGGCGCGGCATCCGCATGGCGGTGGTCACCAACAAGGACAGCCGCTTCACCCGGCTGCTGCTCGAGCGCCATGGCCTGGCGCGCTGGTTCGAGCGTGTCATCTCGGGCGACACGATGGCGCGCAAGAAGCCGGCCCCGGACGGCATCCTCGACTGCCTGGCGCATTTCGG
The DNA here is from genome assembly GCA_041581405.1 of Burkholderiaceae bacterium. Lineage (GTDB taxonomy): Bacteria > Pseudomonadota > Gammaproteobacteria > Burkholderiales > Burkholderiaceae_C > CAISIP01. The sequence continues at coordinate 6,232 of JBFIDI010000026.1, read as the reverse complement.
CGTGGCCGCCGAACGCGCGTTTTTCATCGGCGACTCGTCGATCGACGTGGCGACGGCGCGCAACGCCGGTATCCCGGTATGGGCGCGCGCCGATGGCTACAACCTGGGGCAACCGATTGCAAAGAGCCGGCCCGATCGCGTGTTCACGGATTTCGCCACCCTGTTGCGGCCCCGATCCGGCTCGCAGGACGGGCGCCGCGGCCCATAATCGTCGAACGCGCAGGCGCACCCGGGCCGTCACGGGCCCATACGACCGTTACCAGGAGCCCCGTCGATGGTCCGACCCCGCAAAGTCCTTTTCATCTCCGCCGACCAGTGGCGCGCCGAATGCCTGTCCGCGGCCGGGCACGCGGTGGTCAAGACGCCGCACCTGGACGCGCTGGCGGCCGACGGCGTGTTGTTCCGCCGCCATTTCAGCGTCACCGCGCCGTGCGGGCCCTCGCGCACCAGCATGCAGACCGGCCTGTACCTGATGAACCACCGCTCGGGCCGCAACGGCACGCCGCTCGATGCGCGCCACGCCAATATCGCGCACGAGGTGCGCAAGGCCGGCATCGATCCGATGTTGTTCGGCTACACCGATACCAGCGCCGATCCGCGTGGTCGGCATCCGCAGGATCCGGCGCTGCGCACGTTCGAGGGGCCGCTGCCGGGTTACCACGTGGGGCTGCTGTTCCCCGACTACATGGCGGCGTGGATGAACGACCTGCGCGCCAAGGGCTACCGCTTCGAAGGGCGGCACGACGTCTACCAGCCGCGCCCGGGATTCGACATGCCGCAGGACCGCGGCCACCGCTTCATACCCACGTTGTTCAAGGCCGAGGACAGCGACACGAACTACATGGCCGACCAGGTCATCACCTGGCTGGGCGACCATCGCCAGGACGACTGGTTCATGCATTGCGTGTTCCTGCGCCCGCATCCGCCGGTGATCGCGCCCGAGCCCTACAACGCGATGTACGACCCGGCCGACGTGGAACTGCCGCGGCGCAAGGCCACGGTCGAGGAGGAGGCACGGCAACACCCGCACCTGGCGCAGTGGATCGAGGCGTTGCGCCGCCCCAACCACTACGACGAGCACAACCCGAACGACCTGATCGACATGCCCGAGCTGGAACTGCGCCAGATGCGCGCCTGTTATTACGGCATGATGAACGAGGTCGACGATGCGGTCGGGCGCATCGTGGCCCACCTCAAGGCCACGGGCGAATACGACGACACGCTGATCGTCTTCACCTGCGACCACGGCGAGATGGGCGGCGACCACTACACCTGGGGCAAGGAGCTGTATTTCGACCAGAGCTTCCATATCCCGTTGATCGTGCGCGACCCGCATGGGGCCAGCGACGCCGGCCGGGGCCGGCAGGTCGACGCCTTCACCGAGTCGGTCGACCTGATGCCGACGATGCTCGACTGGCTGGGGCTGGAGACGCCGGCCGCGTGCGACGGCCGCTCCTTGTTGCCGTTCCTGCGCGGCGAGACGCCCGCGCGCTGGCGCACCGAGGCCCACATGGAACTCGATTTCCGCTCCGGCCCGTACAGCGGCCTGGACGCCGAAGCCGCACTGGGGCTGTTGCCCGACGAATGCCAGCTCGCCATCGTGCGCGGCGCACGCTGGAAATACGTGTTCTTCGCCGCCTTGCCACCGCTGCTGTTCGATCTGCGGAACGATCCGGGCGAGATGCACGACCTCGCCGGCGACCCGGCGCACCAGGGCGTGCTGCTGGAGATGGCGCACAAGATGTTGTCCTGGCGCCTGGTGCACCAGGAGCACGTGCTGACCAACCTGCACAACGGCCCGAACGGGGTCGAGGATCGCCGGCGCAGCCTGCGCTGACGCGGTGGCGCGGCGCCGGGCAAGCCCATGGCCGGCCGGCCTGTGTTGTCGCGCATGTTCGACGTCATCTCCGGATTCGAGGCACTGGAGTCGACCGGCAGTCCGGTCGATCGCGTTCAGACCCGTTCGAACGGCGACAGGTAGCGCCACTGCCCCGGCGGCAGGCCGGCCAGCGCCAGCCGTCCGATCCGGATGCGCCGCATCGCGACGATGGTCAGGCCCAGCGGTGCGCACATCTGCTGGATCTGGCCCGGACGGCAACCCTTGAGCGCGAAACGCAGGCCGGTGATGTCGCCGACTTGGCGGCTGATGCTGACCTTGGCCGGCAACATGGCGCGGCCGTCCACGACCGGCGCACGGTTGAGTTCGTGCAGGGCCTGCGGCGTGACCGTGCCGGTCACGTCGACGATGACTTCGTGTTCGACCAGCGCCGCGTCCTGCTCCAGTTTGCGGCGCACCGGCCACTCCTGGGTGAAGATCAGCAAGCCGGTGGCATCGTGTTCGAGCGGCGTGACACCGGTCTGGCGTGTCCGGTGGCGCAGCAGCGGCCGCACGCCGGTGGTGTCGCCGGGCCAGTGGTTGGCCGGCGTGAGCAACTCGACCGCCGCGTCGCTGTCGCAGCCCGCGGGCTTGTGCAGCAGCAGGGTCACCGGCAGCACCGGTTGCGGACGTGCCTGCGGGTCGACGACCACCGTTTCGCCGGACACCCGGGTCTGCGGCGTCTCGACCACGGCGCCGTCGACACGCACCCATCCGCCTTCGATCAGCATCTCGGCTTCGCGCCGGGAACACGGCTGCATCTCGGCGACGCGTCTGGCCAGGCGCACGGTTTCTGTCATGAGGGCATACTGGGCATGGAGTCGTGCAGTTTAGGGCTTGTGCGGGCTTGCCCGTCGGCCGGCCGATGGGTGGTCAGGAGGGTCGGATGGAGGAAGTGTCGATGCCGATGCCGGCGCGTCGGTCGGAGCCGGGGTTCGTCGTGGCCGTCGTGGGCGCGGAATGCACAGGCAAGAGCACGCTGGCCGCGCAACTGGCGGCCGCGTTGCAGGCCCAGGAGGGGGTGCGGGCCGTCGTGGTTCCCGAAGTGCTGCGGGCGTTCAGCGCCCGCCTGGGCCGCACGCCCGTGGCCGGCGAGCAACAGGCCATTGCCGACATGCAGACGCAACATATCGCGCAGGCCGCGGCGCGGTACCCGGTCGTGATCGCCGACACCACGGCCCTGATGACGGCCGTCTACAGCGAACAGGTCTTTGGCGATTGCGGGTTGTATACGCAGGCCAGCCGCGCGCACCGGGCCTGCGCGCTGACGCTGCTGGCCGCCCCGGACCTGCCCTGGCAGCGTGATGGCCACCAGCGCGACGGGCCGGCCGTGCGCATGGCGGTGGACCGGCTGCTGCGCCGGGCGCTGGATCGCGACGGAATCCCGTACAGCACGGTCACCGGTACCGGCCCGGAGCGCCTGAACGACGCGCTGACGACAGTGCGTCGCGCGCTGGCCGCATTGCCGCCCGATCGTGTAGGAAACAACCTACAGACCGGCCCGTGCGCGCCCGATACGCGTGCGGCACAATGATTGGCATACTCGCGTCAATATCATGATGCTGTTTCATTGCCCCGGTTTTTCTCCGTCGCGCACCGATACCGTCGTAGCAGTTGCCGCGCCGCGTTCGGGCCCGTGCTGAATCGGTGCCTGTCCGCCGCGCGTCCGATCACACCATGCCGGTCATCCAAGCCTATATCGTCGAGGACAGCGCTGTCATCCTGGACAGCCTGATCGCCATGCTCGAGGAAATGGTGCCGGTCAAGGTGGTCGGTACCGCGGACAACGAGGCGACCGCGGTGGCATGGCTGCAGGACCCGGACAAGGCCTGCGACCTGGTCATCGTCGACATCTTCCTCAAGCGCGGCTCGGGCCTGGGCGTGCTCAAGGCGCTGCAGGGGGCGACTGCCGAGCGCCGTGTCGTGGTGCTGAGCAACTATGCGACGGCCGACATGCGGCGCACCTGCCTGCAGCTGGGCGCCGACCGGGTGTTCGACAAGTCCAACGAGATCGACGCGCTGGTGCAGTATTGCCACCGCCTGGCGACCGGCGAGACCGGCCCTGGCGTGCTGGCCTGACCGCGTTACTGGATGAGCCCGTTCTTCAGTGCGTAATAGGTCAGATCGCTGTTCGACGAGAGCTGCATCTTCTCCATGATCCGGGTCCGATACGTGCTGACCGTCTTGACGCTGAGCGACAGGCCGACCGCCAGCTGGCCGATCGTCTCGCCCTTGGCCAGGCGCAGGAACACCTGCAGTTCGCGTTCCGAGAGCTGCTCGTGCGGCGGCCGGTCGTCGCCGCCGGCAAGATTGTCGGCCAGCCGCTCGGCCACGCCGGCGGTGATGTACTTGCGGCCCCGGTACACGGTACGGATGGCCTGCACCACCTCCTCGGGGTCGCAGTCCTTGTTCAGGTATCCGCTGGCGCCCTGGCGCAGCAAGGTGGTGGCATAGTGCTCTTCGGGAAAACCGCTCAGGATCAACACCGGCAGGTCGGGCGCGCGGGCACGGATCGCGACCAGGGCATCGACGCCGCCGCTGCCGGGCATGGACAGATCCATCAGCATCACGTCGACCTCGCCCTTGCGCACGATGTCGAGTGCCTCGCGGCCGTTGGATGCTTCCGCGACGACGGAGAAGTCGGTCTGGTCGGAGAAAAACTGGCGCAAGCCGGCGCGGACCATGGAGTGGTCGTCAACGATTGCAATGCGGATCATGTTGTCCTCCTGATTGAATTTGCCGATGATCCCACAATCCGCTGCATGATTGCGAGCAGGACATGAAGCGGCGGCTGCGTCACAACACCCTGGTCTTCGTGCTGGCCTGCCTGGCCGCCCTGGCCATCATCCTGGTCAGCGAAAGCGCCTACTGGCAGTCGGTCGACGGCCTGGACAAGGTGAACACCCACCGCTCGGCGCAGAACAATATCCAGACCCTGGTGCAGGGCATTGTCGACGCCGAGACCGGCACCCGTGGTTACCTGCTCACCGGCAGCCCGGACTACCTGCCGGCTTACCACCAGGCCTTGCGGCAGGTCGATGCGTCGATGCAGCTGATCGACGCGACCTACGGCGCGTCGTCGGCGCATGCCCAGCAGCTGGAGCAGCTGCATGAACTCACGCGCGCCAAGCTGTCCGAACTGGCGCTGACGATACGCCTGGTCGACGAGGGGCGGACCAAGGCCACCGCCGACATCGTCATGAGCGGCATCGGCAAGGAGAAGATGGACGAACTGCGTGCCGTCGGCAATGCGCTGGTCGCCAGCGAGGCCGGCAACATCGACCGCAGCCGCAACGACGTGTACCGCACCTTGCTGCTGAGCCGCTTCGCCATCATGGCGTTGTGCGCCACCGGCTTGCTGTCGCTGTTCATGTATCTGCGCCAGACCATCGCGCTCAAGCGCCAGCAACTGGAACAACAGCGCCTGGTGCAGGCCGAGCGCGACCGGCTGGAGCGCGAGGTCGGCGAGCGCACGGCGCAGCTGGTGGAGCTGACGCAGCATATCCAGGCCGCGCGCGAGGACGAACGGCAGCGGCTGGCGCGCAACCTGCACGATGACCTGGGGTCGATGCTGACGTCGGCCAAGCTCGATGCCGCGCGTATCAAGTCGCGCATCGCCACCAGCGCGCCGGAGGCGCTGGACCTGCTGGCCCACCTCGTGTCCACGCTCAACAGCGGCATCGCGCTGGGGCGCAGCATCATCGAAGACCTGCGTCCGTCGGCACTGGGCAACCTGGGGCTGGTCCCGGCGCTGGACATCCTGGCGCGCGAATATGCCCAGCAGTCGGGCGTGCAGGTGCATTGCGACCTGGCGCCGGTGACCTTGGGGCCGGATGCGGAGTTGACCGTGTACCGGCTGGTCCAGGAGGCCATCACCAACATCGCCAAGTATGCACAGGCGCGCCAGGTCTGGATCCGGCTGCTGACCGACGACGGCATGGTCGACGTGTCGGTCCGCGACGACGGCGTCGGTTTCAATCCGCAAGGCAAGCGCAGTTCGGCTTATGGTCTGATGGGCATGCGTTACCGCGTCGAGGCCCTCGGTGGCAACCTGATCCTGGTGTCCAGGCCCGGCCAGGGCGCGTTGATCCGCGCCCGCATTCCCCAGGCCGTCGCACAACAGCAGGAACCCGTCGACACCTGACGCGCGGATGAGGGGTCGTGGGCCCCGTGCCGTCAGGGTTGGTCCGGCGTGGGGTCGCCCGCCTCGGGGGCCAGCATCTGCAGCGGGTCGACCCAGCGGTCGAACTGCTCGGCCGTGACGGTGCCGAGCGCCAGGGCGGCCTCCCGCAGGTTGCTGCCGTCGTGGTGGGCCTTCTTGGCGATCTGCGCGGCCCGGTCGTAGCCGATGTGCGG
>JBFIDI010000025.1:0-22964 GCA_041581405.1 Burkholderiaceae bacterium | reverse complement strand
GTCGAATACGGGGGCCGGGGAGGACATGGTGGTGGGAACAACGGAAAAGTACTGTATGGATGACCAGTATATTCCGATCCCGGCGGCACGACAAACGCCCGGCCTCAAGCCCCGAGCACGCTACAGATCGGCCGTCTCGATGCGCATCCAGGTCTTGCCGGGGGTCTTTTCCACGACGATGCACGGCCCGTCGACCCGGTAGGTCAGCTGGCAATAAAACCGTGGGTTGGACAACACCGCCGGATTCATCACCACATGGTTCTCGCCCCGCGCATACCGCACGGACGGCACGACCAGGCCCGGATGCCCCTCCCGATGGACCCGGGCGCCGACCGATTGCGCGTAGCGGTAATCCGTCTTGTGCAGCAGATCGGCATAACGCTTCACCAGCGGCCGGCAATCGAGCAGGGCCGCGTCGCAGGCCACGGTGTACAACTTGCGCTCCCCCACCACCGGCTCGTTCTCGAAACCCGCATCGCGCAGGAACCAGGCGTACCAGTGGTAGGCGGTTTCGTAGACCGTCGTCTCGGCCCCGTCGCTGCCGTACCAGACGCCGAACGATCCGTCCGAGAAACGGCTGGCGCGCCAGTGATGGAACGGCCAGGCGATCGCGTTGAACCACTGCGCATCCTCGAACGGGCGATGGATCACCGGCGTACCCGAGCGATACGGCGGCGGCCGGACCTGGTCCTCGACCTGCTGCGCCAGCGCCCATTCGTCCGGGCGGTCGCTCAGGTCGTCGAACAGATCCTGCGACTCCCGGATCGAGACGATGTTGCGGATCACGTCCCGGTGCACGTCCGCCAGGCTCAGGTGCGCAAACAGGTCATCCATGGGTCGGTGCCAAGCGATCGACGGTCTCAGGCGCCGCGCGCGCGGTCCAGGTAGGCGCGCACCATCAGCAGTCCGGCGAATCCCCAGTCCTTGACCACGTCGACCGGGGTCAGGTTGTCGAAGGCCTTGTTGCGCGTGCTCATCCACCGGTACGCCAGATCCCGGTTCTGCGGGAACAGCAGGCGCAGGTTCTTGTGAATGGCCAGCAGGTGGCCCACCCGCTCGAGCTGGTCGCGGCTGGTTCCGATCGGCTCGCCCTTGCGATACCGCGTCAACGCGGCCCGGTTGCCCGGGGCGATGCCCAGCAACGCCGCCTGGTCCTCGGTGCTCAGCTTCCAGTGGTCGAGCAAGGCCATGACCATCCTGGCCAGCGCGCCGCGATCCTGCGACGCATTCGCCTGACGCTCCACGACGGCAACCATCACGTGCTCCTGCGGTCAAGGTGTTCCATGGGGTCGACCATACCACTTTGTTTCTAATATAACAACAGGTGTTTCTATAAATACAAAGAACAGGGACCCCGCTCCCGGACCCCCACGGGTTCGACAATGTCGGCCACAACAGCCACCGACAAGCATCCCCATGACCCTGCCCGCCTCCATTCCGCATATCGGCGCGCTCGCCGCGGGCGCACGCAACGCCATCACCGACGTGGCCGGCGTCACGGTCGGACATTGCACCCTTGCCGACGGCGACATCCAGACCGGCGTCACCGTCGTGCGGCCGCATGCCGGCGACCCGTTCCGCGACCGGGTGCCGGCCGCGGCCGTCGTGCTCAACGGCTTCGGCAAGAGCACCGGCCTCGTGCAGCTGCAGGAACTCGGACAGATCGACACGCCGATCGCGCTGACCAACACCTTCTCGGTCCCGGCCATTGCGATGGCGCAGATCCGTCAATGCATTGCCGACAACCCGCACACCGGCCGCGGCATCGACACCGTCAACCCGCTGGTGCTCGAATGCAACGACGGTTATCTGAACGACATCCAGCGCATGGTGGTATCGGAGCAGCATTACCAACAGGCACTCGCCGATGCCAGTGACACGGTGGAACAGGGATCGGTGGGCGCCGGGCGCGGCATGTCGAGTTTCGGACTCAAGGGCGGCATCGGCACCGCGTCGCGCCGGGTGCCGGCGCGCCAGGGCCGCGAACACACGCTCGGTGTACTGGTGCAGGCCAACTTCGGCAAACTGCCGCAACTGGTGCTGGCGGGCGACCCGATCGGCGCGCGGCTGGCCGCGCGACAAGCCGATACCACCGCGGCCGGCCCGGAAAAAGGCTCGATCATCATGCTGATCGCCACCGACGCGCCGCTCGACGCCCGCCAGCTGCGGCGACTGGCCCTGCGTGCCGGCGCCGGGCTGGCGCGCACCGGCTCGGTGTTCGGCCATGGCAGCGGCGACATCGCCGTGGCTTTTTCGACCGCCTACACCGTCCCGCAGGATCCGCTGCGCCCGATGCCGGCATTGGCGATGCTGCACGACGCCTTGCTCGACGACCTGTTCCAGTCCGCCGCCGACAGCACCGAGCAGGCCATCGTGCATGCCTTGTGGCACGCGACCACGGTCACCGGGCGTGGTGGCCACCGGCGCCGCGCCTTGCGCGATCTGCTGCCGGTCTGAAACCGCAGCAGACAGGCCCGTCACCCGGTTTGCGCCAGCGCAAACAAGGACCCCACCAGCCGTAGCACCTTCGGCCTATTGATCGCCGTCGGGCGGCCGCGAAGAATCACACCCACCAACCTGCGCGGGAGTCCACCATGGCGTCGAAAAGCTGGCAAACCTTGTCCGTGGTCGCCCTGTCGACTCTCGCGTCGTTCGGCGCACAGGCAGCGACCGTGTCCTTCAGTGGCGCGCTCACGACCTTCCAGTCGGCGCTCAGCGCCTACGAGATCGACGGCAACGGTTCGTTGAACAACGTGCCGCTGACCATCGACCCCAACCTGCCACCCGTGGCGCATCTCAGCGGCGACCCGCAGCTGTATCCCCAATCGCACACCGTGGCCCTGGCGGCGGGAACCCGTTCGGTGCGGTTCGAATACACCGGTTTCATCGGCACCGTCAACGAGAACCCGAACCTGGTCCGCTTCGATCCGGCTGATCCGGTACAGGTCAACCCGGGCGACAGCTTCAAGGTGGGAACACTGAGCTACACCAACGGTTTCTGGTACCCGCATGCTCGCATCGGCCTGTCGATCACGACCTCCTCGCTCGACGCCGCGTTCGACGGCCACACCTTCACCGGCAGCATCATCGTCGCGGTATCGTCGCCGCAGCCGTTCGATCCGGCCGACTACATCGCCAATGCCGACTATTTCTACCTGGAAGATGTCAACGGCCCGCTGGACAGCCTGGGATCGGTACGGGTCTACGAGCGGGCCTTCCAGCCGCCGGGCAACCCGGGCAACACCGGCTCGGTCGACCTGTACGCGCGCATCGGCTCGCTGATACCGACCGCGTTCGAGAATCCGTCCGGCGGCGTGTTCCTGTCACCGAGCCTGGAGCCGATCACCAGCGCCGTGCCCGAGCCGCAGGCCATCGCGATGCTGCTGGCCGGGCTGGCCGTGGTCGGGTCCGTGGCCACACGCCGCCGCCACCGCGGCGCGCATCAGGCGTAGAACAACCACAGCAGCACCAGCAGCACCAGGTACGGAAACACCACCGTCGGCCGGATCGCGCTGGACAGGTACTCGCGCACCAGGCCGACCACACCTCTGCGCTGCGCCTGCCAGCGGCTGTGCAATGCGAACGCGCCCGCCGGATCGCCGGCATCGATGGCACGCTCGATCACCAGCAGGCGTTCGCCCAGTCGGGACTGGCAGGTCTTGAAAATGCCCTCCTGCAGCCACAACACCGTGATCAGCAGCATCAGCCATGCCGCATGCAGTTCGACGACGATGCCGCCGAAGAACAGCACGACGGCGGTCAGCTTGATCGTCAGCGCGCCGAACTCGTAACGTTCGTACAGGGGTTGCAGCACGGCCCATTCCCGGGCGGCTGCGTTGGTGGAGGTCTGCGAATCCATGGGGTCCCATTCCGGTGATCGCGGCAGTCTACCCGCCCACCGACATGCTCGGGCGGCCCGCGACCGCGGCATCTTCCAGGCGCCCGATCAGCGGCCAGCGCCGGCGCACCGTGATCCAGGCGAACAGGCCGATCGACATCAGGCCTACGGTGGCCGCCGCCAGGCCCAGCGTCGAATGCATGACGAACGGCGCGATGACACCGGCGGTGATGGCGTTGGCGCCCGAGCCGACGAACATCTGCAGCGACGAGGCCATGCCGCGGCGCGCCGGATGCAGGTCCAGCACCAGCAGCGTCACGGCCGGCACCATCATGGCCCAGCCGAAGGCATACACCATCAGCGGCAACATCGCCCACGATGCATGGGCGGTGAACACGGCATTGGCCAGCAGGTTGGCCAGCGCGGCGCAGACCATGACGATGAAGCCGATGCGGATCTGCTGGCGCGGCGCGATCCGGCCGGCCATGCGCCCGCTGACCCAGGCGCCGACCATGATGCCGCCGATGTTGAGCACGAAAAACCAGAAGAACTGGGTCGGCGCCAGCCCCAGGTGGCCGCCCAGGAAGGCCGGCGCCGCCAGCACGTAGAGGAAATTGCCGTTGAACGGCAGGCCGGCCGCCAGCGCCAGCAACACGAAACGCGGGTCCAGCCCGAGTTGCCAGTAGCCGCGCAACAGGTTGCCGACGCGAAACGACTGTCGTTCGCTGCGGTCCAGCGTCTCGGGCAGGTAGCGGTAGTTCGAGATCCACAACGCGACGCCGATCGCGGCCAGGAACCAGAAGATGCTGCGCCAGCCCAGCCAGACGAACAACCAGCCGCCGATCATCGGCGCGATCGCCGGCGCGATGCCGAAGAAGATCGTGATCTGGCTCATGACCCGCTGCGCCTGCGAGGGCGGGTACAGGTCGCGCACGACGGCGCGCGAGACCACGATGCCCGCTCCGGTGGACAGGCCTTGCAGGATGCGGAAGAACACCAGCTGCCCGATGTCCTGCGCCAGCGCGCAACCCACCGAGGCCACGGCGAAGATCGCCACGCCCCACAACACCACCGAGCGGCGCCCGAAGCTGTCGGAGATCGCGCCGTGAAACAAGGCCATGAACGAGAAGCCGAACAGGTAGGCCGACAGGGTCTGCTGCATCTGCACCGGCGTGGCGCCCAGGGCATCGGTGATGCCGGCAAATGCCGGCAGGTAGGTATCGATCGAGAACGGGCCGACCATGCCGAGCACGGCCAGCAGGATGGCGAGTGCCCAGCGCGGGCCGCGCCACAAGGATTGGGCTTGGGGATGCATGGGTGGAAAAAAAACGAACGGCCGGCGACGGGAAACAGGTCTCGGTGTCGCGCCCCGGCGATGGCAACGACAGCATGGCATTGTCGTCACAAACGCCAGCGGCGTTGCCGGCGGGCGCGAAACCCCGGTATGCCCGGCCGGCCTCGCCAGCCCCGATCAGCGCCGGAACGTGTAGTGAAAGGGCGAACCGAGCGAGAACAACTCGGCGAAACCCATGTTGCGCAGGCAGTCCGTGACCCGCCCGGCCTGGCGCGCGCCCTGGCACTGCACCATCCGGTAGACCTCGCCCTGCGCGTTGTTGATGGCGATCATCACCGCCGCGCCATAGATTGGGTCGCGCGCACCGGCCCTGCGCAGCGCCGCGAGCAGCTGCGCGTCGTCGGCCGGTCGTTCGGTTCCGTCAATCAGCGAAATGATCATGGGGTCGTGCATCGGTGGGGCAACGTCCGCCGGGCGTTTGACAGGCATCAACACCGCGGCGGCCCTTTATTTATAAGGTATTGCGCGGACAAGGGGTTCAGGGTCGACCCCAATATGCGACGAAACCGCCCCCGGATGCGCCGGACGCGACCGGGCCGGGCACACGCGCGAGGGGCGGGCGATGCGCGCGTTGCGCGTGGCCCCGCACAGGAAAGGCATGTCATGAAAACCGCCATCGCCGCCGCCGGCCTGCTGCTGATTGCCGCCGCCGGGATCGGCTGGACGTTCCACCGGGACATCACCGACGCCCGGCTGCGGGCATCGGCCGGCAGCGTCGTGGTCGACACCGGTTGCGGCCCGATCGAATACCAGCAGGCGGGCCAGGGCCTGCCGCTGCTGATGATCCACGGCAGCGGCGGCGGACACGACCAGGGCATGGACTGGGCTCGGCCACTGACCGGGCACGGCGTGCGGGTCATCGCGATGTCGCGTTTCGGCTACTTGCGAACGCCGCGGCCCGCCGACGCATCGCCGCAGGTGCAGGCCGACGCGCACGTGTGCCTGCTCGATGCACTGGGCATTGCGACGGCCGCCGTCATCGGTGTTTCAGCCGGCGCCCCGTCGGCGATGCAGGCCGCCATCCGACATCCGCAGCGGGTGCGCGCACTGGTGCTGGTCGTTCCCATCGCGTGGAAACCGGGCTCCGTCGCCGAATCGGCGCCTCCGGTGTCCGACCGCAAGGACGACTGGCTGCTGCGCCTGCTCGGCTCGGACCTGCTGTTCTGGTCCGCGCTGCATCTGGCGCGCGACCCGCTGCTGCGGCATGTACTGGCGACACCACCATCGCTGGTTGCGGCGGCCAGCGGCGCCGAACAAGCCCGCGTGCAGGCGCTGGCCGCACACGTGCTGCCGGTCTCGCTGCGCGCCGCCGGGCTGCGCGACGACACGCGGCTGGGCAAAAGCCTGGGCCGCTACGCGCTGGAGTCGATACGGGCGCCGACACTGGTGTTCAGCGCGCGCGACGACGGCTTCGGCACCTACGCGGCGGCCGACTACACGGCGAGCCGGATTCCCGGCGCGCGCTTCGTCGGCTTCGACACGGGCGGACACCTGCTGATCGGTCATGATCAGGCCGTGCGTGCCGAGATCCTGCAACTTCTGCAAACATCGGGTTCGCCATGACGACCCCCGATGCGCCTGACCCGCACGATGTCGCGGCACGCCAACCTGCGGCGGCTCGCGCGCACGACCGCGTGGCCATGACCGGCAGGTGTCGCGACGACAGCAGGCACCGGGTCCGCGGCTTGACCGGAGCACATGCATGCAAGCATTGACGCCGGGCCTGTGGGCCTTCATCGCCATGGCGCTCGCCGTGCCGATCACCATCGTGGCCGCTGGCCGATGGCGGTGGCGCGCGCGCACGCGTGTGCTGACCGCGCGGCTCGCAGCCACGCGAGAACCACCCCGGCCGGCGCGTTTCCAAGCCCGTGAGCTCGACGGCCTGCCGCCGGTGGTGCAGCGGTATTTCCGGGCGGCGCTGCCCGAGGGCGCGCGCATCGTCGATACCGTGTCGCTCGCACATGCCGGGCGCTTCGACACCGGCGAGACCGCCGAACGATGGAAACCCTTCACGTCGCACCAGCGGGTCGTCATGCGCCGCCCGGGTTTCGTGTGGGACGGCCGCATCGCGATGGCACCGGGCATCGGCGTGTTTGTACACGACGCCTATGTGGCGGGGGAAGGCCTGATGCATCCCGCCCTGCTCGGCCTGGTCCGCCTGGCCGATCTGCGCGGCGGCGGCGAACTGGCGCGCGGCGAATTGATGCGTTTCCTGGCCGAGGCCGCCTGGTATCCGACGGCGCTGCTGCCCAGCCAGGGCGTATCCTGGAAGGCGATCGACGACACGTCGGCACGGGCCACGCTGACCGACGCCGGGCTGTCCGTGGCGCTGGACTTTCACTTCGATGCACAAGGGCTGATCGCCGCGGTACGGGCCCCGGCGCGGGGCCGCAGCGTCGGCGGCGCCATGGTCCTGCGGCCCTGGGAGGGCCGCTGGTCGGACTACCGCTTGCAGCAGGGCATGCGGGTCCCGATGACGGGCGAGGTCGCCTGGCTGCTGCCCCCGTCCGAGGGTGGCCGCAAACCCTACTGGCGCGGCACGGTCACGGCGCTGCACTACACGTTCGCGGCCTGAGCCGCGCGACCGCGGGCAGCGCCCACCGCATCAGGCCGGCAGCGGCGAACGGATCAGGTGGTCGAACGCACTGAGCGCGGCCTTGGCGCCTTCGCCGGCGGCGATGACGATCTGCTTGTACGGCACCGTCGTCGCATCGCCGGCGGCGAACACGCCGGGCACGCTGGTGGCGCACTTCTCGTCGATCAGGATCTCGCCGTAGCGGCTCAGCTCGACCGTACCCTTGAGGAACTCGGTATTGGGCACGAGGCCGATCTGCACGAACACGCCGGCCAGGTCGACCCGGTGGCTCTCGCCGCTGGCGCGGTCCTTGAACACCAGGCCGTCGACCTTCTGGCCATCGCCGGTGATCTCGGTCGTCTGCGCGTTGACGTGGATGGTCACGTTGGGCAGGCTGCGCAGCTTCTTCACCAGTACCGCGTCGGCCTTGAGCTGGTCGGCGAACTCAACCAGCGTCACGCTGCGCACGACGCCGGCCAGGTCGATCGCCGCCTCGACGCCGGAGTTGCCGCCACCGATGACCGCGACGTCCTTGCCCTTGAACAGCGGGCCGTCGCAGTGCGGGCAATACGCCACGCCCTTGTTCCTGTATTCGGCCTCGCCCGGCACGTTGACGTTGCGCCAGCGTGCGCCGGTGGACAGGATCACGCTGCGGCTCGTCAGTGCCGCGCCGTTCTCCAGCGTCACGGTGATCGGCCCGCCGGGCTCGGATGCCGGAACGATGGCCGCCACGCGCTGGCCGTTCATGATGTCGACGTCGTTGGCCTTGACCTGCGCCTCGAGCGCCGCGGCGAACTGCGGGCCTTCGGTGTGCTGCACCGAGATGTAGTTCTCGATGCCCAACGTGTCCAGCGTCTGGCCGCCGAAACGCTCGGCCACGACGCCGGTACGGATGCCCTTGCGCGCGGCATAGACCGCGGCGGCGGCGCCTGCCGGGCCACCACCGACGATCAACACGTCGAACCCGTCCTTGGCGCCGAGTTTTTTCGCGTCGCGGGCCGCGGCGCCGGTGTCGACCCTGGACAGGATCTCCGCCAGTTCCATGCGACCGGAGCCGAACGGCTGGCCGTTGAGGTAGACACTGGGAACCGCCATGATCTGGCGCTGCTCGACCTCGTCCTTGAACAGGCCGCCGTCGATCATGACGTGCGTGATGCGGGGATTGATCACCGCCATCAGGTTCAGAGCCTGCACCACGTCCGGGCAGTTGTGGCAGGTCAGCGAGATGTAGGTCTCGAACGCCATGTCGGTGTCGAGCGCGCGGATCTGTTCGATCACGTCGGCCTCGACCTTGGGCGGATGGCCGCCGGCCTGCAACAGCGCCAGCACCAGCGAGGTGAACTCGTGGCCCATCGGGATCGCGGCGAAATGGATGCCCATGTCCTGGCCGCCGCGCGTGACCTGGAACGAGGGCTGGCGTGCGGCGGTGCCGTCCCAGCGCAGGCGGACCTTGTCGTTCAGCCCGTCGAGGTCCTGCAGGAATTCGCGCATCTCGCGCGCGTCCGGGCCGTCGCCGAGCGAGGCAATCACCTCGATCGGCTGCGTCAGGCGTGTCAGGTAGGACTGCAATTGCGTCTTCAGGTTGTCGTCAAGCATGGGTTTCTCCTTCAAAGTGCAGGGGCGTGCAGGCCCGCTCGCCAGGCTCCGCGTGGATCCTGGCGACTGGGCCCGTTGGGCCAGTCGAATCGGTTGGGGGCCCGGGGCGGCTGGAGCCGGCCCCGGGGAGGCGGGTTGTTAGATCTTGCCCACGAGGTCCAGCGACGGCGTCAGCGTCTTGGCACCTTCGTTCCACTTGGCCGGGCAGACCTGGCCCGGGTTCTTGGCCACGTACTGGGCGGCCTTGAGCTTGCGCAGCGTCTCGATCATGTCGCGGGCGATGCTGTTGTCATGGACTTCGGCGGTCTTGACGACGCCCTCCGGGTTGACCAGGAAGGTGCCGCGCAAGGCCATGCCTTCTTCTTCGATGTGCACGCCGAACATGCGCGTCAGCTGGTGCGTCGGGTCGCCGATCAACGGGAACTGGGCCTTGCCGACCGCGGGAGAGGTCTCGTGCCAGACCTTGTGGGCGAAATGCGAGTCGGTCGTGACGATGTAGACCTCGGCCTCGAGCTTCTGGAACGCCGGGTAGTTGTCGGCGGCGTCCTCGACCTCGGTCGGGCAGTTGAAGGTGAACGCAGCCGGCATGAACACGAGAACCGACCACTTGCCGAGCAGATCGGCTTCGGTGACCTCGATGAACTTGCCGTTCTTGAATGCCTGGACCTTGAAGGGCTGGACCTGGGTGTTGATGATGGACATGCTTAACTCCTATGAAGTGGTTTATGTTGATAGCGAAACTGAATTATGCCAGCCCCAACCGCGACGGCAGGTTGATTTCGCAAATGCCGGCCATAGGCAAACGCTAAATCCCCTGGCTCTGGACAAGCGGCGCGATTGCCGCATTCCAGCGGCGGCGGCAGAACGCATCGATCTGCCCGGTGCATTGGCGATATCCGGCAAAGCCGGCCATGGGAGCCCCATCGGGGCCGTGCAACGCGGTCGCCTGTCCGACCGGTATCCGCCCGCTGCCCCGAATCGGGTCGCGTGCTCGGTCAGTCGGGCATACACGTGCCGGCGCCGTGTCCGCAACGCGCGGCCGCCGGGGCCTCTTGCCCGGTCAAGCCGGGTCTGCAGCCGCGCTGGCAGCGTCTGCCGCGTCCGGTTGACGGGAATCCACGTCCATGGTGGTTGTCCGGCGCAGTTCTCTGCGTTCGGTCAGGTCATAACGGCGCCCTCGGTGCAACACGGCCCGGTTGTCCCAGATCACGAAGTCACCGACCTGCCAGGTGTGGCGGTAGACGTAGGCCGGTTGTGTCGCGTGTTCGAGCAGTTCCGCCAGCAGGATCCTGCCTTCGGCGATCGGGATGTCCAGCACATGGCTCGCATGGGCACCGATGAACAACAACGGTCGGCCCGAGCCGGGATGCTTGCGCACCAGCGGCCAGTGCGCCTTGGGAATGGCATCGATCTGCGCCTGCGTGTATTGGGTGTCCCCGAGCACGAAGCGCGAATGCAGCGAGAAGTGCTCTGCTTGCAAGGCAGAGATCTGCTGCTTGAGGCGAGTATCCAGGTCGTCGCAGGCGGCGCGCATGTCGGCAAATTCGGTCTCGCCGCCCCAGCTCGGGTTGAGTACCGAATACAGCATCGAAAACCGTGCCGGCGGATCCTGGAACGACACATCGCTGTGCCACAACTGGTTCGCCATGTTGTTGACGATACGTCGGTGATTGCGGTCTGCGATCTCGCCATCGTCGGTGACGTTCGAGATGTCGGCGATCTCGATGTGCTTGAGCCGCGACTCGCTTCGATTGAGCATCTTGTTGAAGCCGTATTCGAGCGGGCCGAAACGCTTCGTGAACGCGACCTGCTGCGCCGGCTCGAAATGCTGGTTGCGAAACACCAGCACACCGTGCTGATCCATGGCACGCTCGATGCCGCGAATGACTGCGTCCTCGACGCCGGCGGCGAGGTCCAGACCGGTGACCTCGGCGGCAAATCGGGGGTCGCCGTGCAAGGGGGTGATCGTCAACTCCATCCTGTCTGCCTTTCGTGTGGGTTCGTGTCGTCGATGACGGCGGTCGGGCCGGTCTCCTGGCGCATCGCATGCGACGCGGCTGCGAACGCCGCCGACGGGGTTTCGAAGATGCCGCGACCGGCCAGGCCGGAGCGGCCGTCGGCCGCCAGCATCGCAATTGCGATCTCTGGGGAACGCCCTGCACCTGCGATCGCATGCGTGTCCAGCCCGAAGCGCAAGGCCGCCAACGCAGACGCCTGGCCCGCCATGGCCGGGTGGCCTTCTCCGTAGCGGATGTCGGGAGCCACGGGGTCGGCCGATCGGCGCCAGGGGGCAAACTGCGCCGCCAATTGCGGCGCGAGCGTAAACGCCTGGGCTCCGAAGCCGGCAGCGTCGATGACCCCGCTGTCGCCCACCATGGGTGACAAGGGTATTGCCGGGTCGCCCAGGCGCATGCCTTGCGGGGCACTGGCGGGCGCCGTGAACCAGCGCCTGGGCTTGCCCAGCGCGCGCAGGCCGAAGTCCTGTCCGTTGCCGGCCAGGGCCAGCACCAGGCCATTGGCGCCCGCATCCGCGGCGGCGGCCTCCGTGGCCGATTCGGCCGCGACCTTCAGCATGAGATGACAGGCAGCCATCCACAGCGTCAGGAAGAACAGCGGCGACTGCTGCAACATCTGCGCGACGCCCGAAGACAGACTGCCGCGCGCAGCCAGTTGTGTGCCCAGCTCTGCCGTTGCATGCGTGGTCTGGGCGTGCAGGTCGTCGCCAGCCGCCAAGGCCTCGCAGGCGATGGGCCAGAGGTCGAGTGGTGCGTGGCTGCCGAACCATGCCTGCAGGCCGGGGTGCAACACGGCATCACGCCAGGCCATCCGCTCCAGCACGGCCTGTGCACGGGTACCGAAACGGATCTGTGCGCCGGACCCGCTGGAGAGCAATGACCAGGCGCTGCCGGGTCGATGGGTCGGGGCCGCCATGTCCACCACCTCCAGCAGCGGCGTTTCCCGCGTGGCCACCGCCGCCAACGGCAATACACCGCCCCAATGTTGCGCCGGCTCCAGGCGAACGAGGTGCTTGCGTATCAGGCTTTCGGCCTGTTCCTCGCTGCTGGCCCAGCCGGCGTGCAGCATGGCCAATACAGCCGAAGACAACACCACCGCCGACGGCCGGGTGGGATCGACGAAGGGCGGGCCTGCGTGCAGGATGACCCGATCGGGCAGATCAAGCAGTTCGCCGGCCGTGGCCGTCGCGCGCCAGGCCGGTTGCACCTTGCCGGCACGGCGCTGCACCACTGCACGAGCGGATGCGTCGACACGATGGACTTCGGTCATGCGGCGTTCAGGCGACGGCCATGTCGTTCGTCACCAGCCGCCCGTCGACCAGCACGGGTTCGTCATCCAGGTACAGGCTGGCGTCGCGCATGGCGATATCGAGATGCGCCGGCGTGTTGCGGCTGCCACCGACGTCGGTGTTGGGTCCGGTGGACCACAACACGTTGCCGCAGTAGGCGCGTGCGTCCTGGCCAACCGAGGTCTGCTTGTTCACCATCGTCATCGCGTGCCATTGCGCAGACTCATCGAGCCCCCAGCCGATGTGCGCCATCGCATAGGCTGCCGGATCATTCCAGCTCTCGAGGTACTGCCGCATGTGCCACGCGTCGAAGCCCCCCGTCACCGACGTGATGAAGCCGTTCTCGACCTCGATGCGGACTTCGCTGCGCACGAACTCCTTGAAAGGCAGGAGAATGTCGCCTTCCTGCAGCACGATCACGCCTTCGCTCTGGCCCTCGTTGGGCCATGTATAGACGAAGCTGCCCGGAAAGTTGTCCCAGCGCCCGGCCTGGTCGGTATAACCGTACTGATCGATGGGCGTGTACTGGCCCAGCGTATAACGCATGTCGGTGCCGGCGGCGTTGGTGAAGCGCACTTTTCGGGCGCCGGCCAGACGGCGCGCACCCGCCTCGACGCGCGATCGCTGGCCCGGGCGTGGGAACATGCGGGCCAGGATGTCCGGCGGCTCCGCCACCATCAGTACCCGGGCGCCGGCACGCTGGATCTCGACTTGCTCGGGCGAGTGCAGCAGCCCGAGCAGATCGATCACCAGATCCGCACGCTTGAGCGTCTCGAGAGCCGATCGGTGACCCGTCAGCAGGCTGCGGTTGGCGGCCACGCCGGTGCCGTCGAGTGTTGCCGGCGTTTCGGGCAGGTCGAGGCGGAGCACTTCGGCGCCGAGCGCACGGCCCGCACGCATGAAGGCCATCGCGTAGTCGGATCGGCTGTGCGGACCGGTGAGCACGGCCATCACCTCATCGGCTTGCAGCTTGCAGAGTTTGAGCTCTTCGGTAAAGAGGTGGACCAGGTCGATGGGGCTGTTGTGACTCACGTTCGGAGAATCCTTGTTGATGGAGCGGGCCGGCGGCGTGCGGCTACGACTTCCAGAAGACGATGCGCCGCTCCAGAGCGGCGGCCAGGCTGAAGAAAAGCAGGCTGATGGCAGAGGCCGCGAAGATGCCGGACCAGACCTGTACGAAGTCGATCTGCAACACGCCCTGGTAAATCGTCCATCCGAGGCCGCTGGCGGAGCCCAGCATCTCGGTCACGATGGCGATGATCATGCTGCGCACCGTGGCCACGCGCATGCCGGTGGCGATCAGCGGTGCCGCCGTGGGCAGCTTCAGACGCCACAACACCGCGGCCTTGTCGGCGCCGAAACTGCGCAACAGCGAGACCGCCTTCGGGTCTACCTGGTCCAGCCCCGAGATGGCATGCAGCATCACGGTGAACCCCACCGCCAGCGCCACCATGGCAATCTTGGATTCGATACCGGTGCCGAACCACAGCAATACCAGCGGGGCATACGCCACCACGGGAACCGAATTGATGGCCATCAGGGCAGGCAGCACGAACCGGCGCACCAGGGGAAACGAGACGACGGACACCGCGACCAGCACCCCTGCACCGCTGCCGATGCCGAAGCCCACCAGGGCTTCGACCATCGTCGTCCAGGCATTGCCCGCAAGGACGGCGCGTTGTGCCAGCATGGCCTCCAACACGGCGCTCATGGTCGGCATGACGTAGGCTGGCAGGTCGAGCACACGCACCAGGCCTTCCCAGAGCAGGGCCACGGCCAGCAGCCCGGTTGCCGCGCGGCGGCGCTCCAGCGTGAAGGCGCGGGCACGCCAGGTTTTCGGATTCATAGTTCATCCCGCCAGAAAACAAGACGCGCCTCGATGCCGCTCACCAGCACGTAGAACAAAGTCCCGATCGCGCCCGCGAGGAAGATCGCCGCCCACAACGAGGGAATCTGCTCGTTGTACATGGCCTGCAGCAGCAGTACCCCGACACCCACGCTGTCGCCAAACCACTCGCCCGCAATGGCGCCCAGCAGGCTGAGCGTGCACCCCAGCTTGAGCGCGACGAAGATCTGCGGCAATGCCGCGGGCAGGCGCAAACGCGTCAGCAGCTGCCATCCGCTGGCACCGAAGCTGCGCAGCAAGGCAACCTGCCGGGGATCGACGGCATTCAGTCCTTGCAGTGTGTTGACCGTGACCGGAAAAAACGTCATGTAGAAGGCGATCACCGCCTTGGCCCACAACGTGTTGCCGAACCAGAGCACGACCACCGCGCCGAACGCAATGACGGGAATGGTCTGGGAGATCACGAACAACGGGAACATGTGGTGGCGCAGCGCCGCCCACTGAAAGAAGGCCACACCGATGACCACGCCGAAGACAGCGCCACCGGTGAAGCCGAGCACGGTCTCGGCCATCGTGCGCAGTGCGCCGTCGACATAGGCACCCGGCGCCACGGTCACGGCGGCCATCACGTCCAGCAGGCTGGGCAGGTAATACGCGGGCACCCCTGCGACCCGCACCACCAGTTCCCACACGGCGGCCATCGCGACCACCGTGACCGCTCCGCGCGACAGCGCCGCGCCGATCGGCCGCAGGAAGTCGCGCGTCAGGTTCATGGCTGGCGTGCGTCGAGTGCGATCGACTTCAGAAAGCTGCCGTCGAACGCACTGGCAATCGGGACGGGTTTGCTCAGTACCTTGTTCTTCAGCAGGAAGTCATGCGCGGACTGCAAGGCTTCCTCGTCGATCCAGTAGATGCCCTCTTTCCTGGCCTTGCCTGCCGTCATCAGCCGGTAGGACTCCTGCATCATGAACTCCTGATGCTCCCGGTTCAGGGTGGGAGCCGCCTTCATCACCAGGTCGATCGCCTCCTTGGGGTTGGCGATCGCATCCCGCCAGCCACGGATCGATGCACGCAGGAATGCCTTGACCAGTTCAGGCTTCTCCTGCGCGGTCTTCTTCGTGACGATCACGGTGTCGCGCGGGAAGGTGACGCCGTAGTCTTCAGACTTGAACAGCTGCAGCTTGTCCTCGCCCATGCGCTGCTTGATCGTGTACAGCTCGTTGAACGACATCGCGGCGATCACGTCGACGTCACCGTTGATGAACGGTGTGACGCTGGCCTGCTGCGGCAGGATGGTCAGCTCGCTGCGATCGATTCCGGCGTTGTTCAGCATGCCGAACAGAACGTAGTTCCCGCCGGTGAACCAGACCATCGCCTTCTTGCCCTTGAAGTCCTGCAGGGTCTTGACGGGGCCATCCTTGCGCGCCACGAACACGAACGGCGTGATCTGATGCGAGACGCCGACCGAGACCAGCGGCATGCCCTTGTCGACGGCAGCCAGCAGGCTGTCGGAACCACCGGAGATACCGAAGGTATCCGCACCCGAACTCACCAGGTTTTCCGCGACCAGGTTCGGGCCGCCAGGGTTCATCGTCAGGTCGATGCCTTCTTCGCGGTAATAACCCTTGGCGTGCGCGTAGTAGTAACCCGCAAACTGGGCCTGCGGGAGCCACTTGAGACGCAACGAGGCTTTGGTCAGCTCCTGGGCCTGGACTGCCGGTGCCGAGACCGCCAGCGTGCTGCCCATGACGACGGCCAGCATGGCAGCCAGCAGGCCGCGTTTCGTGAGCATCGGGAGGCGACTGTGTGTCATGACGGGGTATTCCTTTCGGGATGGTTGAAAAACGGGGGAGGGTTGCAACAGGGGCCGGCAATCAGCTGGCGGCGGCGGGAGCGGGGGAAAACGACTTGAGGCTCTCTTCCTCGATCGCGGCGAGCAGTTCGCGCTTGAGGCGGATGAACTCGGGCGATGTGACGATGTCGGGCCCGCGCGGGCGATCCAGTGTCACGGGCAGTTCGAGCTTGATGCGGCCCGGCCGGGCCGTCATGACCAGCACCCGGTCGCCCAGGAACAAGGCCTCCTCGACGTCGTGGGTGATGAACATGATGGTGCGGCGGTGCTTCTGCCAGACATCGAGCAACCAGCGCTGCATCAAGGTTCGCGTGAGGGCGTCCAGCGCGCCGAAAGGCTCGTCCAGCAACATCAGGTCACGCTTGAACAGGAACGTGCGCATCAATGCCACGCGTTGACGCATGCCACCGGACAACTGGCTGGGGTACTGGTGCTCGAAGCCGGCAAGGCCGAACTCGGGGAGCATGTCCAGTGCCATACGGCGCGCGTCCGCGCGTCGTTTGCCTTCGAGTTCGATCGCGAGGATCGCGTTGTCGATCACGGTGCGCCAGGGCAGCAGCAGGTCGCGCTGCGACATGAATGCCACCTGCCCCATCAGCTCAGAAGCCTTGTTCACCGGCTTGTCGAGAAAACGGATCCGCGCGCCTGCGTCCGGCTCCTCGAGCCCGGCGACGATGTTGAACAACGTACTCTTGCCGCAGCCACTGGGGCCGACCACCGTAACGAACTCGCCCGGCTCGATCGACAGGTCCAGCCCGCTCAAGGCGCACACATCCGACGCGTACGTCTTGCACATCGTCGACAAGCTCAGCAGCGGCGAACGGGAGCGGGATCTGCTCGCGATGGCCGGGGATGGTGATTCTTGCGATGATGTATACATATGAACGAGTTTTGTATCGAGTTATGGTTCTAGCTGAAACATGCAAGTGACGTGCCAATTTGCCAAGGCGTAGCTTGTTGCCTTTTCACATCCAGACGGGACGGGTTTTTGGCAAGTTTTGTTGAAACGGCCCCGCCTTCAGCCGCCTTTTTCTCCGAAAATGCACCGACTCCCGGTTTTTATCGGGATTTCTTGCATACAAGAATGACCTATTTATGAACATCAAGACCCATAAAGGCACTGAAGTGGTGCTGGATGCACCGGCCCGCACAGGTCCGAAACACGACGACGGGGCGAGCACCTCGCGCGCGGAGGACCTGCGGCGCCAGCTCGAGAAACTCATCACCAGCGCGGAGCTGCGGCCTGGCAGCCGGCTGGACGAACAGGAGATTGCCCAGCGTTACCAGGTCTCGCGCACACCGGTGCGGGAAGCCTTGCGGCTGCTGGCGGCCCAACACCTGGTCACGTTGCGGGGGCGACAGGGTGCCGTGGTCCGGCAGATCGACACCCACGCCCTGATCGAGATGTTCGTCGTGATGGCCGAACTCGAGGGCTTGTGCGCACGTCTGGCGTGTCGCCGCATGACGCCGGAAACGCTGACCCACATCCAGGGCATTCACGACCGCCTGCGCCAGACCTCCGAGGCCGGCGACATCGACCTGTTTTTCGAGGTCAACCGGGAGTTCCACGAAGCGATCTACGACGCCTCATGCAATGGCTTCCTCGCCGAGCAGACCCGCATATTGCGCAACCGGGTTGCCGCCTACCGTCGCCGCATGAGCCTGATGCCCGGGCGTGTTCACCAGACGCTGGCGCAACACCAGGCGATCATCGATGCCATCCGCACGCAGGACGCCGAACTGGCGTACAAGGCCATGCGCGATCACGTCAACCTGGCCGGCGACGATCTGATGGACTTCATCGCCTGGAGTGCAAGCTCCCAGTATTGAGCAGGCATGTCGCAGGGGCCGTCGCGGCGCCCTGCTGCGCCGCGCTCAGCCCGATCAGCGGCCGGGCCCGGCCCCCGGGGTCCGTCACGGAATGAATCCCGGCAGCCACAACGACAAGGCCGGGAACATGCACAGGATGAACAGGCGGATCAGGTCCACGCCGATGAACGGCAGGGTTCCCTTGTAGATGGCGCCCAGCGGCACGTCGCGCGCGATCGAATTGATGACGAAGACATTCATGCCCACCGGCGGACAGATCATGCCGAAGGTCACGGCCATGACCACGATCACACCGAACCAGATCGGGTCGAAACCCAGTTGCATCATGGCCGGGAACACGATGGGCACCGTCAGCAGGATCATCGCCAACTCGTCCATGACCGCGCCCAGGACCAGATAACCCAGCATGATCAACGCGAGCACGCCGAATGGCCCGACCGGCAGATGCACCAGGAACTGCACCGCGTTCTGCGTGAATTGCGTGATGGTCAGGAAATACCCGAACAGATAGGCCCCGACGACGATCAGCATGATGGCCGACGACACGCGCAAGGCACCGATCAGTGCCGCCTTGATCTCGCGCCACGGCAATCGCCCGCGCACCATGCCGATGAGCAGCGTACCGACGGCGCCGATGCCGGCCGCTTCCTGCACCGTGAACAGTCCGCCGTAGATGCCACCCAACACGAACAGGAACAGCACCACCACCGCCCACAGCGCCCGCAACGAGGCGAAACGTTCGCCCCAGCCATGGCGGTCGCCGCGCGGAACCGCATCGGGACGCCACCAGGCCATCGCGGCGACGACGACACCATAAAAAGCCACCGCCAGGATGCCGGGGATGATGCCGGCAGCGAACAGCTTGGTGATGTCGGTCTCGGTCATGATGCCGTACAACACCAGGATCACCGATGGCGGGATCATGATGCCCAGCGTACCGCCGGCGGCAATCAGGCCTGCGGAGAAACCGACGTCGTAACCGGCGCGCCGCATTTCGGGCAAGGCCACCTGCGTCATGGTCGCAGCGGTGGCAACCGACGACCCGTTGATGGCAGAAAAACCGCCGCAGGCAGCGATGGTGGCCAGCGCGAGCCCGCCGCGCCGATGACCGAACCAGGCCCTGCCGGCGACGAACAGCTCGGTACTCATGCCCGAATGCGACGCAAACGCGCCCATCAGGATGAACATCGGAATCACGCTGAGGTTGTAGTCGGTGAGCACCGACAACGGCACGTTGGCCAGCAGGTTCAACGCCGGCCCGGTGCCCGAGAGCAACGCGAACCCGCCCACGCCGGCAATGCCCATCGCCAAGCCGATCGGAACACGCACGGCCATCAGGCCGAACATGGTGACAAAACCCAGCAGGGCGGCCAGGTCACGATCCATGGATCGTCGACGCCAGGTCGTCCTGCGAGGTGTCGCGCCCGGCTTCGCGCCGGTGCCACAGCTGCCACAGCCGCACCAGCGCCAGCAACGCGGCCACGCTGGCGCCGACGGCGGCGACACTGTAGAACCATTGCAGCGGCAGGCGCAGGTCCATCG
The DNA here is from genome assembly GCA_041581405.1 of Burkholderiaceae bacterium. Lineage (GTDB taxonomy): Bacteria > Pseudomonadota > Gammaproteobacteria > Burkholderiales > Burkholderiaceae_C > CAISIP01. Next base: position 3,227 of record JBFIDI010000025.1, on the reverse strand, counting down.
TGCCCTGGCTTCCGGTGCCGCCGACCTTGACCCACACCATCCAGGCCAGCGGCATCAGGAATGCGGCGGTGATGGCGGTCGCCACGAGATCGAGTCGCCGCCGGCCCGCCGGGCCGAGATGTTCCCACACGATGTCGACCCCGATGTGGGTACCGTAATAGGTTGCCAATGCAATGCCCCAGAACATGGCAATGCCCTGCAGCATCTGGGTGCCGTCGAACCAGTCGGGAATCTGCATGCTGAAGGCATAACGCAACAACACGTTGCCGGCCGTCAGCAGCGCGATCAGCAGCAGAAACACCGCGGCCACCGACTCGATGGCCGACAGGATGCGCCGCATCAGTTATCCGCTTGCCGAGCCGCCAGTTCCTTGCGCAAGTCCGCCAGTGCGGCGGCCCCCTTGTTGCCAGCCGCGTCGGCGGCTGCGGTCCACTGGCCGTATACCGGCTCGACCGCCTTCTTCCAGGCATCCCGTTGCGCCGCTGTGATCTTCACGATGGTATGGCCGGGTGTTTTTTCCAACATGGCCTGGCCCGAGTCCTCGTCGTCGCCCCATGTCGCGCCGACCTTGGCGGCCCAGGCGTTGTTGCAGTGGTCGTCGATCACTTTTTTCTGGCCGGCGGCGAGCTTGTCGTACCAGGGCTTGTTCATCACCCACACGAAGCTCGAACTGTAGAGCCGCACGTCGGTATGGAACTTCGCGACCTTGTCGATGCCGAAGGTGACGATGGATTTCCACGGGAACGTGATCGCGTCGGCCAGGCCTTTTTCCAGCGCGTCACGGGCTTCCGGCGCCGACACCTGCACGTTGGTCGCACCCAGCAGCGTCATGGTCTGCGCGACGGTGCCGTTGGCCGAGCGGATCTTCATGCCCTTGAGCTGTCCGGGTTCGCTGATCGGCTTCTTGGAGTGGAACGTGCCCACGTGCACATGCGCGAAGCAGACCTTCACATCCTTCATTTCGGTCGGCGCGTAGCTGCGGTACCACTGGTCGAGCGCCGCCGAGCCGGGACCGGGCTTGCCGATCAGGAAGGGCAGTTCGCCGGCGGCGATCATCGGGAAACGGCCGGCCTGGTAACCGGGGTTCACCCAGGTCATGTCGGCAATACCGTCGCGCGCCAGGTCATAGTGGTCGGCGGCCTTGCCCAATTGCTGCGCCGGAAACAGCGCCACCTTGATCGATCCCTTGGACGCCTCCTCGACCGATCTCGCCCAGGGCTCGAAACCCAGCTTGGCCAGCGGATGCCCGGCGGGCAACCAGTGGGCAAACTTGAGTTCGACCGCCTTGTCCTGCGCCTGCGCGCCCAGCGCGGCCAGCAACAGGGCGGCCCCGGTGACGAGGCGCAGGCGGATGTGGGAATGGTTCATGTCTGTCTCCAGGTTGTGTGTGTGGTTCAAGAAGGTCCGCTGGCAAAAATGGCCCCCTCGAGCGGCTCCTGTGTCGCAGCGCCAATATAGGCAACAACGCAACATGTGGCAAATGGATATGCATGATGTGAAGCATTCACCAACCCGATAATGCAAGTCCTTGCCTTTTGGCTGCGCGCAGGCCCGTACCATGAACTTCCGACAACTCGACCTGAATCTGTTGCGTGTGCTCTGCGCCATCCATCGAACCGGCTCGGTGACGGCTGCCGGCAAGGCGCTGGCCTTGTCCCAGCCTGCCACCAGCAACGCCTTGTCCCGATTGCGCGACTACTTCAAGGACGAGCTCTACGTGCGCTCCGCAGCCGGCCTCAAGCCCACACGCCTGTGCGAAAGTCTGGCCCCCAAGGTGCAGCTCCAGTTGCAGCTGCTCGAACAATCCGTCACGGTGCGTGACGTGTTCGACCCGATGCACAGCGACCTGCGCTGGCGCCTGTCGTTGTCGGACCTGGGCGAGATCATGTTCCTGCCGCCGCTGGCCGCCGCATTGCGCCAATTGGCGCCACACGCCCATCTGGCGAATGTCTCGGTTGCGGCCGACGACCTGCCGCTGGCACTGCAGGCGAGGGAAATCGACTTCGCCATCGGCATCCTGGACACCCATCAGCGGGACGTACACGCGGACCAGTTGTTCAGCGAGCGCTACGTCGCGATGTCATCCACGCACTGGCGACCGCGCTCGGGCAAGGTCGGCCGTGCCCTGAGCGCGCGCCAACTGGCGGAATCCCTGCTCGTGGTGGCCTCCCCCACGGCCACCTTCCACGGCAGCGTGGAACGCATGCTGGTGCGCATGAGACTGGCCGATCGCATCGTCTTGCGGGCGCGGCATTTCGGCGCCTTGCCCGAACTCGCGCGCAGCACCGATCTGCTGACGATCGTGCCCGAGATGTACGCCACCAACGTACGCCAGCACCAGGAGGTGCGAATCTGGGAATTGCCGCGGGCGGCGTCACCGCGTTACGACGTCAAGCTGGTCTGGCACGAAAGCACCGCACATGACCCCGCGCACCAGTGGATGCGGACACAGGTACACCGCTTGTTCGGCCGCACCCCGGCCGTCGGCTGACCGGAGCCGGCCCGGCAACACGCACACAATTTGTGCCTGGAGGCCTTGAATCGGCCACAAATGGCATTATCATTAGCACTCGATAGAGATGAGTGCTAACAATGCGCCATCTCTTCATATTGACTGGCACCGGCATTTGCCTGGTGCCTTTTTGATGACCCAATCGTTTCAAACCAAGGAGATCTTATGAAACTTCGCCCCCTGCACGACCGTGTGATCGTCAAACGCGTGGAAAACGAAACCAAGACAGCGTCTGGCATCGTCATCCCTGATAGCGCGGCTGAAAAACCGGATCAGGGCGAAGTCCTGGCTGTTGGCCCGGGCAAGAAGAACGACAAGGGCGAACTCAGCGCCATGGCCGTCAAGGTCGGTGACCGCGTCCTGTTCGGCAAATACAGCGGCCAGACCGTCAAGGTCGATGGCGACGAGCTGCTGGTGATGAAGGAAGACGACCTGTTCGCAGTCGTCGACGCCAAGTAATCGACGCAGCACCCACCCACTCACTAGATAGATACGGAGAATTACTATGGCAGCAAAAGACGTCATTTTCGGCGGCGAAGCCCGCGCACGCATGGTTGAAGGCGTGAACATCCTGGCCAACGCGGTCAAGGTCACCCTGGGTCCCAAGGGCCGCAACGTGGTGCTCGAGCGCTCGTTCGGCGCCCCCACCGTCACCAAGGACGGTGTTTCGGTCGCCAAGGAAATCGAACTGAAGGACAAGCTCCAGAACATGGGC
>JBFIDI010000024.1:0-23419 GCA_041581405.1 Burkholderiaceae bacterium | reverse complement strand
GCGCACACATCGACGTGCCGATGTTCGGCTGCACCCTGGGTGTCGGCGCATTGCAGACCAGCGAATATTTCGGCAATGGCGTCAGCCCGGGCAAACTCGGTTCCGCCCACCCCCGTAATGCGCCGTACCAGGCGTTCAAGGCCGCCGACGGTTATTTCGCGGTGGCGGCGGGCAACCACAAGCTCTGGCTCGCCGTGTGCCGTGTGGTCGAATTGCCCGCATTGTCGGAGGACCCCCGGTTCGCCACTACCACCGACCGGGCAGCCAACCAGGCGGCACTCAAGGACATCCTGGAGGCCACCTTCGGCAACAAGCCGGTCGACCACTGGATCGCGGCATTCGAGGCCGCGGGCGTTCCGCACGCGCGCATCAACGACTATGCCGCCGCGCTGGACGATGCGCAGACCCGGCACATGGGCTGGGTCCAGGACCTGACCTTGCCCACCGGCGACACCACCCGGACCTTTGCATCGCCCATCCGGGTCAACGGCCAGGGATTTCCGATTCGCATGCCGCCACCGGGACTGGGCCAGCACACCGACGCGGTTCGCCGGCAATATGCCGTCGGCGCTACGTCAACGACCAAGGAGTAGCGCCATGTCAGGCAACCGTCTGCTGGAATTCGTGCAGCAAATGACCCGGCTCGTCGAGAATGGCCCCGTCGCCGAAGAGCAACTGCTGGAACAGGCGGCCCCGCTGATGCGTGCGCTGGTGGCGCACGACGATTGGCTGCCCGACGCAATGGCGGCTCCCGACACCCGGTTCTACCAGCAACACCTGCTGTACGGCGACCCGCTCGACCGCTTCTCGCTGGTCAGCTTCGTCTGGGGGCCGGGCCAGAAGACGCCGATCCACGACCACACCGTCTGGGGCATCATCGCCATGCTGCGCGGGGCGGAATGCGGCCAACGGTTCTCGCGCAACAACCATGGGGAACTCATGGCGGACGCCAACGAAGAACGACTCGAGCCGGGCGACATCGACCTGGTGTCGCCTCGCATTGGCGACATCCATCAGGTGCGCAACGCGTTCGACGATCGCGTCTCCATCAGCATCCATCTGTACGGCGGCAACATCGGACGCATCGAGCGCCATGCCTTCGCGCCGGATACCGGAGCCGCAAAACCATTCGTGTCGGGTTACTCCAACACGCTCGTGCCCAACCTGTGGGCCAGGAGCGGGGCATGACTGCGCCCCAGCACTCTGACCCAACCATCGTGCAGGTCTCTCGGGACGATGGGGTCGTGCACATCCGGCTGAACCGTCCGGACAAGGGCAACGCCTTGTCGGCCGCGCTCGTCGCCGACATCAGCGCGGCCGTGCAGCAGGCGCGTCGGGAACCGACCCGGCTGATGGTGCTCTCGGGTGAAGGTCGGCACTTTTGCACCGGCTTCGACCTGTCATCGCTGGAGCACGAGACCGACGACAGCCTGCTGGCGCGATTCACGCGGGTCGAACTGATGCTGCAGGCCATCCATGCCGCACCGTTTCCCACATTGGCGCTGGCCCATGGCCGCACGATGGGTGCGGGCGCCGATATTTTTTGCGCCTGCTCGGAACGCTGGATCGTCGACGACGCTCAGTTCGCCTTTCCCGGCGCGGGTTTCGGCCTGGTGCTGGGAACGGCGCGGCTGGCCGAGGCCGTCGGCGCATCCGTCACCCACCGCTGGATCGAAACGGGAGAGACGATACCCGCCGAGGCAGCCCTCTCGCACGGCATGGCGCAGCGCCTCGTCAAAGGAGCGAGCCTCTCTGATACCTTGCAGACACGATACGCGGCCGCCCGCCGACTCGACGCCACGACCCATGCGGCCATTCATGCGGCAACGGAATGGAGCCGCCGCCCGCGCGCCGCGGCGGGTGCCGCTGCCGATCTGGCCGCACTGGTCGAGTCGGCGGCCCGCACCGGCATCAAGGACCGCATCCTGGCCTATACGCAACGGCAGTTGCGCAAGTGATCCGCGCCGTACAAGGCTGGGGGCGCACGGAACCGGACAGGAGGCCGGGCAAGCCCTCTCCGGCCCCGGCATCGGGAATCACTCCGCCGTGATGCCTTCCTTGCGGATGATGTCCTCGAAAAATGCGCTGTCGTTGCGGGCACGGCGACCGAACGTCTCGGGATCCTCGTAGTCGGGATACATGGACGAGATCAGCATGTCGGCGCGCACCGTCGGACCGGCCATGATCTTCTTGATTTCGGCCGAGACCCGGGCCACGATGTCTGGCGGCGTACCCTTGGGGGCAAACACACCGAACCAGCTGCGGCTGTCCAGCTCGAAGCCTTGTTCCGCGAGCGTGCTCAGGTCGGGCAACAGCGGGTAACGAACCGAGTTGGTGACCGCCAGCCCCTTGAGAATGCCATCGCGGACACGCGGCGCGGTGACCGGGTCGTACATCAGGTCGATGCGCCCGCCGATCAGGTCGGTCATGGATTCCATCGACCCTTTGTAAGGCACGTGCACGAGTTCGATACCCGCCTTTTTGTGCAGCAGTACCGCCGTCAGATGCACGATGGAGCCAACCCCATTGGTGGCGAACGTGTATTTTCCCGGCGCCGCCTTCGCAGCCGCGACGAACTCCCGGTAGTTGTTGAACGGTGCGTTCTTTCCCGTGGATATCAAGCCATAACTGGATGTGAGCTTCGCAACCGGCGCAAAGTCGTTGATCGAGAAGTTCACCTTGCGCATGTACGGCGCCACGCACACCGTGGCGGTCGGAGCGACGAAGAAGTTGTATCCGTCTGGCGTGGCACGGGCGGCATATTCGGTGCCCAGCGTCGCGCCGGCCCCCGGCTTGTTTTCGATGATCACGGGTTGGCCAATTGCCTTGGCCAGTCGGTCGCCGACGTAACGGGTGATCTGATCCGACAGGCCTCCGGGCGGATACGGCGTGACGAATTTCAGGGGCCGATCCGGCCATGCGCCCGATTGCGCGCGCGCCCCCACGGCGGCCAATGCCAGTCCGGCTCCGCCGGCGATGAAAACGGAACGTCGATGAATCATGGTGCGAGTCTCCTTCTTGAATGTGTCGTTGTTGAACCCCTTGCCCCTGCGCCTCGCGTCAACGGCCCGTGAAGTTGGGCGCGCGCTTCTCCTTGAACGACGCCACGCCCTCCTGCATGTCGGCACTCCTGGCAATACCTTCGAGCAATTCACGCTGCGGGTAGTAGCGCTCGGTGGAGGAAGGCACCAGCGTGCTGCGCGCAATCGATTTCATGGCCTGCACCACCAGCGGCGCATTGCCAGCGATCTTCTTCGCGACCTCCATCGCGACGCTCAGTGACTGCCCCTTCGGAGCCAGCCGATTGACGAGACCGATTTCATAGGCACGTTGCGCGGGCATCGGGTCACCCGTCATCAACCACTCGAGGCCCGCCTTGTACTGCATGCGCGGCGGGAACCCCGCCATGACGCCGGCGAACGCACCGATCTTGGCCTCGGGATAGATGAATTGCGCAGATTCGTCTGCAACGGCCATGTCCGCGAGCATCACCAACGTCGCGCCGGCACCGACGCAATAACCGTTCACGGCCGCAATGATCGGCTTGTTGCACGGCACGGACAGGTTGGGCATGGCCAGCCAGACGTCCTGCGGCAGGTCCTTCAGGTCGGCGCCGGCCGAAAACGCCTTGTCACCGGCGGCATGCACGACCGCAACCCGGTCATCCCCTTGCGCAAACCGCTCCCACGCGGCATGTAAACCCTGCACAACCGCGTTGTTGATGCTGTTGCGCTGGGCTTCCCGATTGATCGAGATGCGGGCAATACCGTCCTGCGACTCGTAGCTGATATCCGACATGAAAACTATCTCCAGGTTCAAGGAAAAAAAGACTTGCGATCCGCCGCGGGGGCTTCTCGCGTGATCGATCAGGTCAATACCGCACGCGCGTCGGCCGCCACGATGCGTCCATCGACGACAAACAGCGGATTGATATCCAGTTCGCGCAGTCGCCCCTGGCTGGCGATGGCGAGCGCGCCCAGGCGCACCATGGCATCGGCAATCTGATCCAGGTCGGCCGGCGCCCGTCCGCGATAGCCGTCGAGCAGCACCCGGCTCTTGAGCGACGCGAGCATGGCCAATGCCGTGGCGCGGGACAGAGGCGCCGGTGCCAGCTGCACGTCGTTCAGCAATTCGATCAACACGCCACCGGCGCCGATCATCACCATGGGGCCGAAGTTCGGGTCGTGCTGCAGGCCCAGGATCAACTCCGAGTCCGCCTTGCACATCCGGGTCACGAGGAAGCCGTCGAGCGAAGGCACGCCGGCCTTGTCTGCGGCGGCGACGATGGCCGCGCAGGCTTCGCGTACCGACGCGTCGCCCTCCAGGTTCAGTTTCACCGCGCCAATGTCGCTCTTGTGAACGATGGCATCGCTGACGGCCTTGATGACGACCGGGCCACCGAGCTTGCGCGCCGCCTCGACCGCCGCATCGATGTCCTTCGCCAGCGACCACGGCGTGGTGGCGATGCCCGATTGCTCCAGCAAGCCGCGGGTCTGCGGTTCACCCATGTATCCCGACGGCAATCCATCCGGGAAGGTGACCGAGACCGAAGGCGTGCCCACGGGTTCAGGCGCGCGGCGGCAGGCCAGCACCTGTGCCACCTTGAGCGCATCATGCTGGCTGTCGAAATAGCCGTGACCGGCAGCCTGCAGGCCCTTGCGCGCAACATCGCCGTGGTTGCCGGCGCCTTGTACGAACAGCAAGGGTTTGGACGTACGCGCCGCCGCGGCCAATGCCGCCGCGACCACGCGTTCCTGTTGCGGCTGCGTGGTGAGCAGCAGCAGGCCCTGGCCGACCGCATCGTCCGCCATCGCTCGATCGAGCGCAATGCCGATGGCGCCTCCGGCCACCTCCGGGTCCGGCTCGGACAGGTGGTTCAGCATGCCGAAGTCGTGCGGCAATTGCCGATGCGTGGCGGGGAGCACGCTCGACAAACGCTCGGTCGTCTCCGGCGCGAGCATGGGCAATTCCAGACCGTGCGACTCCAGCGCATCCGCCAGCAAGGCGCCACCACCCCCCGAGCCGGAAAACACCGCCACGCCACGACCGGTGGCGCGTTTGCCGTTGTTCAATTGCTGCGCACCCTGCACCAGGTCATAGATGGATTCGAACAGATAGACGCCCCAGCGGCGGCAGGTCGCCTCGAACGCGGGCCAGGCACCGGCCACGCTGGCGGTATGGGATATGGCGGCACGCACACCCGCTTCGCTGCGCCCGGACTTGCATATGCATACCGGCTTGCCGACGTCGGCGGCCCGTGCCAGCAGCGACACGAAGCGCGGCGCGTCCTTGACGGCTTCCATGTACAGGCATACGACAGCGGTCTTGGGATCGTCGATCAGGTACTCGAAGAAGTCGTTCAGGTCCAGGTCGGCCTGGTTGCCAACCGACACCATCGACGAGAACCCGGCTCCGATGTCGACTCCCCGCGACAACATCGCTCCCATCAGCGCCCCGCTCTGGCTGGCCAGACCGATGCCACCGGCCGGCAGTCGATCCAGCGTACCCACGACAACGCCGGTGGTGGCAGCAAGATGGTGGTGGGTATTCAACAAGCCCATGCAGTTGGGGCCGATCAGTCGCACGCCGCCGGCACGTGCCGTGGCGACCAGTTCCTCTTCGTCGGCTCGACCGGCGGGCCCGGTTTCCGCGAAGCCCGCGGTGATGCACAAGGCACAGCCGACTTTCAACGCGACACAATCCTCGATCGCCGCCTTCACGTGGCCTCTGGGAACCAGCAGGATCGCCAGATCCACCGGCCCCGGACAATCGCGCAGCGAGGCATAGGCGGGCACACCCATCAATTCGGTGGCCTTGGCGTTGATCGGGTAAAGCGCACCGTCGTGATGGTGCTTGAGCATGTATCGGAGCAGACGCCCGCCCCACTTGTCTTCGCTGGCGGAAGCACCAACGATGGCAACGTTCTTGGGATGCAGGATTTCACGTACCGACTGGTTTGCCGGCGTCGACAGGGCGGCCTGGAGTACCGCGTTGGGAACAGGTGCGTTCATGGGAGCTCGTTGGGAGTCAGTTCATTTCTTGGAGATGGCGGCCAGCAGTTCGCCGTACATCTTGCGATCGACGGCGACGTTGGCCTTGTATTCCTCGGGGGACTGGTACGAGGCAATCGAATTGCCACGCAGCAAGGCCTTGGCCACTTCCGGATCAGCCAGCGTCTTCTTGAGGGCATCCGACAATCGGGCCACGATCGGAGCGGGTGTTCCCTTGGGTGCGAGCAGCGCCCACCCGCGCGCCTGGGTCAACAAGACCTTGTAGCCGGTTTCGTCCAGGGTGGGCACGTCCGGCAGCTCCGGGTGCCTGCTGCGATAAAAGGTTGCCAACGGCCGAACACGATCACCCTTGACCATCGGGGTGACGGCCCCATCGATGACGATATCGACATCACCGGCCACCAGCGCATTGACCGCCGCCGCCGAACCGCGAAATGGCACATGCAGCAGCGAGATGCCGGTGTCCAGTGCGAGCCGGCTGCCGAACATGTGGCCGGCGGACAGTTCGCCCGCCGAACCAAAGGTCAACTTGCCCGGGTTCTGCTTTCCGTAGTCGACCAGCTCCTTCATCGTCTTGACCGGCAGCGACTTGCGCACGGCCATGACCGCGATGTAGTCGGCGATGCCACCGACATGCTCGAAGCTATCGAGATCGAAACGCAGGTCTCGCTGGTTCGGCAACACCGTGAACGCAAGCGAGGCGGCCTCGAGCAGCGTATAACCATCCGGCGCCGCATGGGCGACATACTCCGAACCGACCTGTGTGGTGCCCCCCGGCTTGTTCTCGACCACGAAGTTGGCCTTGAGCAGCTTGGCCATGTTGTCGGCCAGCAGGCGGCCCATGATGTCGGACGACCCACCGGGCGGAAACGGCACCACGAGCTTGACCGGCCGGGATGGCCATGCCTCTTCCGCCATGGCCCATTGCGGAAGCAGTCCGGATGTGGCCGCCAGCGCCGATGCGGCCATCGAATGAAAGTTGCGACGTGAAATCATGCGGGTCTCCTGAAGTTCTTGGTTGCAAGTACGGATCACACTGCGCGGCTGGCTTTCCGCCGTGTCCAGCGCCGTCGATCCATGGCTACGGATGCCATACCGCGCGTCACGGCGACACAATGGCCGGCAACTGGTACGGCGTGGGCTCGGGTGCCATACCCTGGTAAGCCTCCAGCTCGACCAGGCAGGTCTGGGCAATACACCCTTGCGACAGGCTGGACGCACCGCGGTCCAGCGTGAGCACGTTCGGGTTGCCATGTTTTTCGAGGTTGCCGGGACCATTGGCGCGCCACTGGGTCGGATCGAACCAGGCTCCGGTGGACAGCTTGACGACGCCCGGCATGACATCGTCCGACACACGCACCGCCGCCAGGCAGCTGCCGCGTTCGTTGAAGATACGCACCACATCTCCATCGACCAGTCGGCGCGCCTGCGCATCGACACGCGACACCGTGACCGGCTCACGGCCGGCGATCTTGTTCGATGTACTGCATGCGGCGTGATCGAGCTGGCTGTGCAGTTTGGTGAACGGCTGGTCCGACAGCAAGTGCAGGGGAAACCGCGCCGCCGTTGCACCGCCCAGCCACTCCACGGGCTCGAACCAATGCGCGTGGCCGGGACAATCGGCTTCGCCGAATTCGTGAATGCGCTGGCTGAAGATCTCCAGTCGCCCGCTGGGTGTGGCCAACGGATGTTGTTCGGGATCGCTGCGAAACGCCTCGAACATGACAACGGGTTGGGCCTGGGGCATCGACAGATCGATGACATCCTGCGTCCAGAAGGTATCGAACGCGGGCAAATCAAGGCCGGCACGAAGGGCACGGTCTCGCGACTCGCCATACAACTTCTCGATCCACTCGCGTGATGTCATGCCTTCGGTAAATCGATCGCGTGCTCCCAGACGCTGGGCGATATCCGCAAAAATATCGTAGTCGTCGCGGGCCCCTGCCACCGGCGGCATGACCTTCTTCATGGCGACCATGAATCGCTCCCGCGAGGCATAACCGATATCGTCCCGCTCCAGCGTGGTCGTGGCAGGCAGCACGATGTCGGCCAACTTGGCCGTCGGCGTCCAGAACTGTTCGTGCACGACGATCGTCTCGGGCTTGGATTGCCAAGCGGCCAACAGCCGATTGAGGTCCTGGTGGTGGTGGAACGGGTTGCCGCCAGCCCAGTAGATCAGCCGGATGTCGGGATAGGCATGCGTCTGCCCGTTGTAGCGAAAGGAGTCACCCGGCCGTTCGAGCATATCGGTCAGGCGTGCAACCGGGATGAAGTCGCGCACCGGGTTGACACCCTGCGGCAACGTGGGCCCGCCGAACTTGGCGTTGGCGTTTCCGATCGTGTTGGCTGTGCCGTAACCCACTGCGAAGCCGCCGCCGGGCAGGCCGATCTGGCCCAGCATGCAGGCCAGCGTCACCAGGCTCCAGAACGGTTGCTCCCCATGGTGGGCGCGCTGCAGGGACCATCCCATCGACGCCATCGTCCGGGTGGCGGCCATCTCGCGGGCCAGCGACACGATGCGCCCGGCGGGAATGCCCGTGATCAGGCTGGCCCAATCCGCATCCTTGGCTTGCCCGTCGACCCGTCCCAGCAGATACGGCAGGAAACGGTCGAAGCCGACACAATGCGTGTCCAGGAACGACACATCGTGCAGTCCCTCCACATACAGCGTGTGGGCCAAGGCCAGCAACAAGGCCGCATCGGTATTGGGTCGGATCGGAATCCATTCGACCGGGCCGCCGGTATCGATGTCATTGCGCACCGGACTGATGTTGATGAACCGGACACCGGCCTTCGCCATGCGGCGCAAGGCGCCAGGAACCAGATGTTCCCCCGCCCCGCCGGAGCTGACCTGGGCATTCTTGGCGGGCACGCCGCCAAAGCTGACGAACAGCCGCGTATGGCCTTCCATCACGTCCCAGCTCGTGTGCAGGGTATGCAATTCGTCCATCGACGCGACGATATGCGGCATCAACACGCGTGCGGCGCCCAGGCTGTACGAATCGTTGTGTCGGACATAGCCGCCGATCGCGTTCAGGAATCGGTGCACCTGGCTCTGGGCATGATGAAAGCGACCGGCGCTGGACCAGCCATAGGAGCCGCCAAAGATCGACTTGTTGCCATGTGTCGTGCGAACCCGCTCGAGTTCGCCGGCTACCAGGTCGAGGGCTTCGTCCCAGGTGACTTCGACAAAGGCCTCCTGGCCGCGGCGGTCGCGCCGCGTGTCGGACGACCGGCCACGCATCGCATCGAGCCAGCTCTGCCGTACGGAGGGTTGGCGCACACGCAGCGGACCGGTGACGGCCTGCGGCATGGACAGACCGATCGGCGAGGGCGCCGGGTCGCGCGCAAACCCGGTCAGCTTCACGCCCCCGGCGTCGTCGGGTCGCACCTCGTAGATGCCCCAATGGCACGCGGTGTAGCTGCTCGGCGCACCGGAAGGCTGTCCGGCCCGTCCGGCCGTATCCTGAGATGTCATCTGCATAGCGACTGCGCCTGTTGCCCCCACGGTTGTTGTTGTGCATCGATATCGGATCGACGGGAACAATTCTATGGACCGGATTTATGGTTCCATAAAATAGAACCACCAATCCAGTTCATCGAGAGGTCGGGGATTGATGTGGCGCGGCCGCGCCAGCCCCCCCCACCGACAAGCACGAGCCGACTGCGATCGAACCACCAGGCGGTGCTTCCATCCGGACAAGCCCATGCCGCCACAATCCCCCCATGCCCGCACTGCCCACGATTCGCCTGGCTCACCGCGGCGAAGCGCACGCCATCGCCTGCATGTCCCGCGACTGGATCGAGCATGGCCTGGGCTGGAGCTGGACCGACGCGCGGGTGGCGCAGGCCATCGGCGACGCGTCGACGAACGTGGCGGTGCTGTTGAAGGACGACAGCCTGCAGGGCTTCGGCATCATGCAGTATCCGGACGACGGCGCCGCCCATCTGGTGTTGCTGGCCGTGTCGCCGCTGCTGCGCCACCGGGGCATGGGCAGGCAGTTGCTGCACTGGCTCGAGCAATCGGCGCGACTGGCCGGCAGCACCGAGATCCGGCTCGAGTGCCGTGCCGACAACGTCAACGCCATCGCCTTCTACCAGCACCTGGGTTATCGCCAGGGCGGCATGGTCGGCGGTTATTACGAAGGCCGGATCGACGCCGTGCGGCTGCACAAGCACGTGGCGGCCACGCCGTGAGCCACACGCGCCGTCCGCGTCCGGTCCGGGTGTTCTTCAGGTCGAACGCGCCGAACCGGCGCCGAAGTGCGCCGGCACGCCGCTCACCCGGGCATCACTTGCCGAAAGCCGCCGGAAACCGGTCCTTGTAACTCGGCGTAGTCCCGACGGTCTCGGCATGCAACATGGCCCGCACGATGGCGCGTGCCAGCGTATCGGCGGCGGTCGAGCCCAGCAGGTTGATGTTGGCCGGCGTGAAGCCCCAGGTCGCCTCCTGCTTGAGCGTGTCCAGGTCGATCAGGCCGGTGCCCAGCACGAACACGGTGTCGCCGTCGAACATGGTGTGCGCGGGTCGGATCGCACGGGCCAGGCCGTCCTGGGCCATCTCGGCTATTTTCTGGGCCTGGGCCTTGGTCAGCTTGACGTTGGTCGCGACCACGGCGATGGTGGTGTTCTTGACCGGCTCGCCGGCACCGAGCGCAAACAGGTTGCCCGTCGCCTGGCCTTGGGCGAACGGTGCCTTCAAGGGACCGAACTCGTCACCCACCTCGAGGTATTTCGCATAGAACTCGCCGGTTGCCGGGTTCACGGTCGAGCCGCCCGGATTCACCGCGACGATGGCGCCGACGATGACGCCGTTGCCCAGGTCGGTGCTCGCCGTGCCCAGGCCACCCTTGAGGCCGCCGGCGATGGCGCCGGCACCCGCGCCGACGTTACCCATCGCCACCGGCCCGGAGGACGCGTTTTCCGCCGCCTTGCGTCCGAACGCCTGCGTGGGCCGGTCATTGAACGCGCGCCCGAAACGGCCGGGGTCGTACAGCACGGCAGCCGGGACGATAGGCACCACGTTGCCCCGGCCGACGTTCCAGCCGCGCTTGTTCTCTTCCAGCCACAACATCACGCCGTGCGCGGCGTCCAGCCCGAACGCGCTGCCGCCGGTCAGCACCACCGCATCCACCTTGTCGACCAGGTTGGTCGGATCCAGCAAGTCGGTCTCGCGCGTGCCCGGAGCCGAGCCGCGCACGTCGACGCCGCCGACCGCCCCCTTGGGCGCAAGCACCACGGTGGTGCCGGTGAAACGCTGCTCGAAGTTGCCGACCTCGATGCCGGGCACGTCGGTGATCGCATTGAGCTTGCCGGTTTGTGTCCTGGGCTGTATCGGCTTGGCGGGCTCGATGGTGGTCTGGGCCTGCAGGCCGGAACCCAGCGCCGCAAAAAGGACTGCCGAGGCAAAGGATGAAGTGATGCGCATGTTTTCCTCCTGGGATTGGTGCCGTGCCCGGCCATTGTTTTGCTGCAGTATCGCCGCATGGCCGAGGCAACCGACGCGTACCCGATCACGACGGTCGCCGCCCCCCGGCGCGTGGCGGGTCGCGGGGCGTACCGGTCCATGCGACACCACGTGCCTCACCAGCGGCACACCGGCATCCGCAATGGCGCCGAACACGGCCTGTCCGGGAACTGGACCGTCGAGCGGGTGCGGCAGGCGAGTCGCGAGGCTGGGACCAACGTGGCGGTTGGCCGGCGTCCGGCGCGACGTCACGCCTGTAGCGCCAGAATACGGGCACAAGGCACCGGACGCCGGACGCCGAACGCCGAACGCCAGACGCCAGACGCCAGACGCCAGACGCCAGACGCCAGACGGCAGACGGCAGACGATCCAGACAACAGATTGCGCAGCGAGACGGCTCAGGACCGGCGCCGTGTGGCACACATTCTGCTTGCCTCAAAAATTGTGCACAATAATTTAATTAATGTGCACAATGTGGGTGCACAGCGGCACATGCCGGTGCTTGCGCCTTCCTTCAATCCGCCTTTTGAAGATTGGAATCCGTCATGCACATCGAACCGCTTCCGCCCCGTCGTTCTCCGCTGCACGCCCTGACCGGCCTCACGTGGGCCGCCGCGCTGCTCCTGGCCGCGCCGACCATCGCAGCCCAGGACGCGGGCACCTACCCCGACAAGCCGGTCAAGATCGTCGTGCCGTTTTCCCCCGGCGGGGCTGCCGACATGTTTGCCCGCTTGATCGCACAACGGCTCGCAGACGGCTGGGGCAACAGGCATGCGGTCCTGATCGACAACAAGTCCGGCGCGGGCGGCGTGATCGGCACCGAGGCGGTGGCCAAGTCGGCCGCCGACGGGCACACGCTGCTGATGGTCACCGTCGGCCACGCGGTCAATCCCTTCATGTACACCAAGCTGCCGTATGACACCCGTGCCGACTTCGTGCCGGTCGGCGTGGTGGCCAAGGTGCCCAGCGTCGTGGTGACCGGCCCCGCGCTCAAGGGCAAGAGCCTGCAGGACCTGCTGGCCATGGCCAAGGCCCAACCCGAAACCGTGCAGTACGCGACGTCCGGTGTCGGCTCCACCAGCCATGTGGGCGCGGCGTTGATCGAGTCCATGAGCGGCACCCGGATGACGCATGTGCCCTACAAGGGCGCCGCGCCTGCGCTGCAGGACGTGATGGGAGACCGGGTGACCCTGTCGGTGGACATCATCACCTCGTCGATGCCGCTGATCAAGGCCGGCAAGCTCAACGGCGTGGCCATCACCAGCGCACGGCGTTCGCCCAAGCTGCCCGAGGTGCCGACGGTGGCGGAGTCCGGCCTGCCGGGATTCGAGTCGACGTCCTGGTACATGTTGCTGGCGCCCGCAAAGACACCACCGGCGGTGCTGGAGAAGATCAATGCGGACCTGCGCCGCATCGCCGCCATACCGGAGTTCCGCAGCCGCATCGAGGACACCGGTGGCGAGGTCGCGACGCTGTCGTTGAAGGAATCCTCCGACTACCTGCAGGGCGAATTCACCCGCTGGGCCAAGGTGGTGCAGGACCGCAACATCAAGGCCGACTGAACTGCCCTCGCCCGGCGCCCCGACTTCGCGGCTCCATCGGGGAGCCGGATCCGAACCTGCACAATGAAAGGACCCACCCGCCATGCGTGACTTCGACGGTTACCGCAACCACCCTCCCGCAATCCGCTGGCCTGGTGGTGCCCGGGTGGCGGTGTCGTTCGTGCTCAACTTCGAGGAGGGCGCCGAATTCTCGGTGGCGGACGGCGACGGGCGCAACGAGGCCGTGTACGAGGTGATCGACCCACGCGATGGCCCGGACCCGTGCATCGACAGCCACTTCGAATACGGCACGCGCGCCGCCTGGTGGCGCATTGCCGACCTGTTCGACCGCTGGCAGGCGCCGATGACGGTGAGCGCCTGCGGCCGCGCCGTGCAACGCAGCCCCTGGCTGGCGCAGGACGCGGTGGCGCGCCAGCATGAAATCGCGGCCCATGGCTGGCGCTGGCAGAGCCACGCCGGCATGTCGCGCGAGCAGGAGATCGCCGACATCGAAGCCTGCATCGACGGCTTCACCGCCGCATGCGGGCGACGACCGGTGGGATGGCATACACGTTCGAGCAGCACGCCGCATACCCGCGCGCTGCTGGCCGAACGCGGCTTCCTCTACGACAGTGATGCCTACAACGACGATGTGCCGTACTTCGTGCAGGCCGGCGCACGGCGCCACCTGGTGTTGCCTTACGCCTTCGACACCAATGACATGCAGTTCCAGCACACGCAGCGTTTTGCCACGTCGGAACACTTCGCCACCTATGTCTGCGACGCCTTCGACTGGTTGCACATGGAGGGCGACCGGGCACCGCGCATGATGTCGATCGGCCTGCATCTGCGCATGATCGGCCGCCCGGCACGCATGCGCGCGCTCGACACCATCCTGCGCCACCTGCGCAACAGCCAAGGGGCCTGGATCGCCACGCGCGAGCAGATCGCGCGCCACTGGATCGATGCCAGCGACACGCTGTCCGCGGGTGGCGCAGCCGCGTCCGTTCTTCGCGGCAGCCCGGCTGCCACATGAGGACCATGCGCTACATTCGGGCGCATGCATCCACAGGAAGCGGCCATCCACGACACACTCGCACAGACCTTGCTGGCCGGGCGCCTGGCGCCCGGCTCCCAACTGGTGGAAACGCGTCTGGCGCAGATCTTCGGTGTGTCGCGCGAACGGGTGCGCAAGGTATTGCACCGCCTGGGCCACGAACGGCTGCTCGATCTGGTGCCGAACCGCGGCTGTTTCGTCTCGAGCCCCACGCTGGCGCAGGCACGCGAAATCTACGAGGCGCGCCGCATCATCGAGGGCGGCATCGCCGCCAGCCTGGCGGGCCGCCTGACACCCTCGCAACTCGAGGAGCTGCAGGCGCACGGCCACGCCGAACATGCGGCGCTGCAGGCAGGCGACCGGGCCTTGTCGATCCGACTGTCCGGCGCCTTCCACCTGTTGCTGGCGGGCTTCACCGACAGCCCCTTCGTGGTACGCGAGTTGCAGGAACTGGTCAGCCGCACCTCGATGCTGGTGGCCTTCTTCGAACCCGCCGCGGCGTCGGAGTGTGCCTGCGAGGAGCACGAGGAGATCGTCGACGCGCTGCGCAAGGGCGACGCCGGCCGGGCCTTCCGCGCCATGCATGTACACCTCTCGCTGATCGAAACCC
This sequence comes from Burkholderiaceae bacterium, assembly GCA_041581405.1. Lineage (GTDB taxonomy): Bacteria > Pseudomonadota > Gammaproteobacteria > Burkholderiales > Burkholderiaceae_C > CAISIP01. Next base: position 8,733 of record JBFIDI010000024.1, on the reverse strand, counting down.
GCCTCAAGCCGCGCGTGGCCGCGCAGGCCGCAGCCGACGCGGAGCAGGAGATCGCGCGGGCATGGGCCGCGACCCGAGCGCCATCGGCGTAACCCGACGTCCCGAACGGGCCGCGGCGCCGAGCGTGCCGCGCGTGCCGCGGCCTGCCTCCCGGATGCCATGAAGCTGCTGGTACTCAACCCCAACCGCACCGCCACGATGACGGCCATGGTGGTCGCCGAAGTGCAGCGTATCGCGGGCAACGCCATCGCCGTGCGCGGCGTGACCGCGGCAGACGGGCCGGCCGTCATCGCCACCCGCGAAACCTTCGCCGCCGGCGCGCGCGCGGCACGCGAGACCTTGCTCACCCACGCGGATGGCTGGGCCGATGCGGTACTGCTGGCCTGTTTCGGCGATCCGGGACTGGCTGCGCTGCGTGCATGCAGCCGGGTGCCGGTCATCGGCATGGCCGACGCTGCATTGCGCGAGGCCGTCGCACTCGGGCGGCCCTACCATATCGTCACGGCCGGCCGGGAATGGGATGCCATGCTGCGCGACACGGTGCGGTTCACCGATGGCGCGCAGGCTCTGCTTGATGGCATCAGCATCCTGGACACCACCGGACTGGCGGTGGCACAGGACCGCCAGGCCTTCGTCGGACGCCTGCAGCATACGCTGGACACGCTCCACGAGCGCGGCGCGCCGACCTGCATCCTGGGCGGGGCGGGTTTCACCGGCATGTTGCCCTGGCTGGCGTATCGCGGCGTGCTGCTGGACGGGATCGGCGCGGGTGTACGGGACGCGATGCGGCATTCGCGCAGCGGCATGTAGTGCCCCTGGGTGCGCCTTCCACTTCAGCGGCAGGCCCCGAGCCGACGGCAGCCCTCAGTCGCCAGCCAGCCGCGTGTACAGCGTTCGGGTTTCGTGCGGCGGCGTATCCGACAACACGACAACCCGACGCAGTCCGGCCAGCGCCGCCTGCGCCGCCCCCTCGTCGGCCGCATGCACGACGGCCAGCGGATCACCCGCGCGCACACGGGTGCCGAGCCCGATCACCTCGCTGAACCCGACACGATGGTCGATGCGGTCCGCGGCCTGGCGCCGGCCACCGCCGAGTTCGATCACCAGCAGGCCGATGTCACGCGTGCCGACCTCGCTGACCCAGCCGTCGCGCGCAGCCGGCATCGGGCGCGACACCGGCGCCGCCGCCAGGTACTGGCCGGGGCGTTCGACAAAATCCGCCGGCCCGCCCAGCGCGGCGACCATGCGCGCGAATCGCTCCATTGCGGAACCGTCATCCAGCACGCGATCGATGCGGCTCATCGCATCGTCACGGCTGCCCGCCAGTTGGCCCAGCACCAGCAGTTCGGCGCACAAGGCCGTGGTGATCTCCCGCAGCCGCGATTCGCGTCGCTTGCCGCTCAGGAACTCCAATGCCTCCCACACTTCGAGCACATTGCCGCAGCTGTGCCCCAGCACCTGGTTCATGTCGGTGATCAGCGCCCGCGTCGGCAGCCCGGCGCCGTTGGCGACCGACACCAGCGCACGTGCCAGTGCCTGCGCCATGTCCATGGAAGCGGCAAAGGCCCCGTTGCCGGTCTTGACGTCGAGCACCAGGCCTTGCAGCCCGGCCGCGAGTTTCTTCGACAGGATGCTGGCGGTGATCAGCGGGATCGACTCGACGGTGGCGGTCACGTCGCGAATGGCGTACAGCCGGCGGTCGGCCGGTGCCAGGTCGGCGGTCTGGCCGACGATGGCGCAGCCGGCGCCCCGCACGGCGGCGCGCAGCATGTCGTTCGACGGCGCGGTGCGATAGCCGGGGATGCTGTCCATCTTGTCCAGCGTGCCGCCGGTGTGACCCAGGCCTCGCCCGGAGATCATCGGCACATAGGCGCCGCAGGCGGCCAGCATCGGCGCCAGCATCAGGCTGACCTTGTCGCCGACGCCACCGGTGGAGTGCTTGTCCAGGATCGGGCCGCCGAGGTTCTCGCCGGCCCAGTCCATGCTGCGGCCCGAACGGGTCATCGCACGGGTCAGCGCCACCGTCTCGGCGGTGTCCAGCCCGTTGAGGAACGCGGCCATCGCCATCGCCGCGGCCTGCCCCTCGCTCCAGCTGCCGTCGACCAGGCCGGCGACGAAGGCGCCGATCTGCGCCTCGTCCAGCACGCCGCCGTCGCGCTTGATCCGGATGATTTCCTGGGCCAGCATCGTCATCGCCTCAAGGCGCATTCAGGCCAGGTGTCCGGGCCCGAAGCTGTGCGGCAGCAGTTCGTCGAGCGTGAAGCTCGCGCGCACCTGGTGCGGGTCGGCGATCAGGATCGGCGTATCGGGCCCGGCGAACTCGCGGATCTTCTGGCGGCAGCCGCCACACGGCGTGACCAGTCCGTCGCCATGGCCGACCACCAGCACCGCCCGCACCTGTGCGCCACCGGCCAGCACCATCGCGCTCAGCGCGCCGGCCTCGGCGCAGAGCCCTTGCGGATAGGCCGCGTTCTCGACGTTGCAGCCGGCATGGATGCGGCCTTGCGCATCGAGCACCGCGGCGCCAACGTGGAACTTCGAATACGGCGCATGCGCGCGCGCCATCGCCGCGGTGGCCGCCGCCAGCATCGCGTCGCGCTGCGCATCGGTGACGGGCGGCCGTGTGTCGGTCATGGGCTCAGCGTTCCTTCAGATACGGCCGGCCCAGCGCCTGCGGCGCCACCGTGCGCCCGATGAAGCCGGCCAGCAGCACCACCGTCAGCAGGTACGGCAGCGCCTGTATCAGCTGCACCGGCACCAGGCCGATGACCGGCAGCGGCACGCCCTGCAGCCGGATCGCCACCGCATCGAGAAAACCGAACAGCAGGCAGGCCCAGAAGGCCTTGACCGGATGCCACTTGCCGAAGATCAGCGCGGCCAGCGCCATGAAACCACGGCCCGCCGTCATGTTGGGCACGAAGGCCGCGTTCTGCGCCAGCACCAGGTAACTCCCGGCCAGGCCGCACAGCAGGCCGTTGAGCGTGAGCGCGGCATACCGCATGCGCGAGACGGACACGCCGGCGGCATCGACCATGTGGGCGTTCTCGCCGACCGCGCGCAGGCGCAGGCCGAAACGCGTGCGGAACATCAGCCACCACACCGCAGGCACCAGCAGCAGTGCCAGGTACACCAGCGCGTTGTGGCTGAGCAGGCCCTGCCCGACGATCTGGCCCAGCACCGGCACGCCCTGCAAGGCGTCGACCAGGCCGGGCACCAGCGCCTGCATGCGCACCTCGTTGCTCACCGGCGGGGTCTGCCCGCCCTGGGAGAACCAGGCGATGCCGAGCACCGCCGTCATGCCGACGGCGATGATGTTGATGGCCACACCCGAGACGACCTGGTCGCCACGATGGCTGACGCAGGCAAAGCCGTGCAGCCACGACAGCAGGACCGTCGTGCCCAGCGCGATCGCCAGCGCGATCGCGGTGGAGTCGAACGCCACGCCGGCCGCGCCGGCCGCAAACGCGGCGAACAACATCTTGCCTTCCAGGCCGATGTCGATGACGCCGGAGCGCTCCGACAACAGGCCGGCCAACGCGCAGAAGATGAGTGGCGTCGACACGCGCAGCGTCGACGCGATCAGCGAACCGATCATGGCCTCATCCATGGGCCGCTCCTTTCTCGGTGGAGCCGCCAGCCCCGAGCATGTGCACCACCCGGGCCACGGCCGGCGCCAGCACATAGGCCATGGCACCGGAGAACAGCACGATGAAACCCTGCAGCATCACGACCATGTCGCGGCTGAAGCCGCGCACCTCGAAGCTGACCTCGGCCCCGCCCTGGAACAGCGCGCCGAACAGGATGCTGGCCAGCACGATGCCGAACGGATGGCTGCGCCCCATCAGCGATACCGCAATGCCGGTGAAACCGGCGCCGCTGACGTATTCGAGCATCAGGCGTCCGTTGACGCCGGCGATCTCGTTCATGCCGACCATACCGGCCAGCGCGCCCGACACGCCCATGGCCATCATGATCTGGTGGTTCGGCTTGATGCCGGCGTAAGCCGCCGCCCGGGCGCTGGAGCCGGTCGCGCGCAGGTCGTAGCCCAGCCGGGTATGCCAGAGCAGGAAATACACGCCGACCGCGGCCAGCACCGCCAGGAACACGCTGGTGTTGAATGGCGAATTCGGCCACTCGATGCCGAACCAGCCCATGAAGGTCGCCATGCTCGGCAGCTTGGCCGACTCCGCGAACGACGCGCTCTCGACCGACATGTTGCCCGGCACCTTGAGGTGGTTGACCAGCAGGTAGACCAGCAGGCTGCTGGCCAGGAAATTGAACATGATGGTCGTGATCACGACATGGCTGCCGCGATAGGCCTGCAGGTAACCCGGTATCGCCGCCCAGACCATGCCGAACAAGGCGCCCGCCAGCAGCATCAGCGGCAACATCAGCCAGGCCGGCAGCAGCGCCGACAACCACAACGCGACCAGGCCGGTGCCCAGGCCGCCGAGGATGGCCTGGCCTTCGCCGCCGATGTTGAACAGGCCCCCGTGGAATGCCACCGCCACCGCAAGCCCGGTGAACACGAAGGTGGTTGCGTAATACAGCGTGTAACTCAGGCCGCGCGTGGTACCGAAGGCGCCGTGCACCAGCACGGTGATCACCTCCAGCGGATCCTGCCCCACCAGCCAGACCATGACGCCGGCAAACAGCAGGGCCATCGCGAGGTTGACGACGGGCAACAGGACCAGGTCGGCCCAGCGTGGCAGCGGCTGCTGTGTCATGAGGCCCCCTTGCGCGGAGCGGCGGAAGCGGGCCGGTTCATGTGGCGCCACCGATCGGCATGGCGTCCGCGGCATGCCCGCCGCCGATCATCAACATGCCCAGCGAGTTCTCGTTGCACTCGGCAATCGGCAGTTCGCCGGCGACCCGGCCCTGGTTCATGACGATGACACGATCGGACAAGGCCAGGATTTCGTCCAGTTCGCTGGACACCACCAGCACCGCACAACCGGCGTCGCGCATGGCCCGGAGCTGTCCGTAGATGAATTCGATCGCGCCGATGTCGACACCACGGGTCGGCTGACCCACCAGCAGGACCCGGGGCGACTGGCCGAGCTCGCGCGCCAGCACCAGCTTTTGCTGGTTGCCGCCGGAAAAACTCGCGCACGACAGTTGCGCATCGCGCGGTCGCACGTCGAACCGCTCCATCATGTCGATGGTCGCCTTCTGCATCTGCGGATGCTGCATCCAGCCGCGGTGGCAATATTCCGGCAAGCCCTGGTAACCGAGCACCGCGGACTCCCAGGCATCGAAACTCATGACCATCGCGCGCTCGTGGCGGTCTTCCGGCACATGGGCCATGCCCAGCGCACGCGCCGTCTGCGGGTCGATCCAGTGCTCGGCGTCGAACTGGTTGCCCGCCAGCGACATCCGGCCCTGCAAGGGCACGAGCAAACCCGACAGGACCTCGAGCAGTTCGCTCTGCCCGTTGCCGGAGACACCGGCAACGCCGACGATCTCTCCGGCCCGCAGTTCGATCGCCAGGTCGTGCAGGCGCACCACGTTCATCGCGTCGCGCACGTGGATGCCCTGCGCCTGCAGCATCACCTCGCCCGGCGGCCGGGCGCTGTCGCCGACCCGGCCCATCTGCACCTTGCGCCCCACCATGGCCTCGGCCAAGCCCTCGATGCTGGCATCGGCGATCGCCACCTCCTCGACGACCTTGCCGGCGCGCATCACCGTGACCCGGTCGCACAGGCGCATCACCTCCTTGAGCTTGTGCGTGATCAGCAAAATGGTCGTGCCCTGCTCGCGCAGCAGTTCCAGCACACCGAACAGCTGCTCGGTCTCCAGCGGCGTCAACACCGCCGTGGGTTCGTCCAAAATCAGCACCCTGGCGCCGCGGTACAAGGCCTTGAGAATCTCCAGCCGCTGCCGGTCGCCGACCGACAGGTCACCGACCAGCGCGTCGAGCGACACCTTCAGTCCGGTCGAGGCCATCAGTTCGGCCAGCCGGGTGCGCACCACCGATTCGGCCTTGTGCAGCAACACATGGGGCTCGGCGCCGAGCATGACGTTCTCGAGCGCGGTCAAGGTGTCGACCAGCATGAAATGCTGGTGCACCATGCCGATGCCCAGAGCGATCGCCTCGTGCGCATTGCGGATCGTCGCGTCCTGGCCGAAGACCCGGATGGAGCCGCTGTCGCTGGTGTAGAAGCCGTAGAGGATCGACATCAGCGTGCTCTTGCCGGCGCCGTTCTCGCCGACGATGCCGTGCACCGTGCCCTGCATCACGGTCAGGTTCACGTCCGCATTGGCCTGCACCGGGCCAAACCGTTTGCTGATGCCCGTCATCTCGACCGCGGGTGCGTCGGACAAGGCGCTCGACCTCTGGTTCAATGTCGGAAATTCAGGACCGTCGAGGTGATGAGGACTTCGTCGCGAACGGGTCGAGGTCGCCTCGGGGAGCGCAGCCGTATTCGCATACGACGCGCACCGCAGCCACCCGATCGGCCCGCACGGACAAAAGACCCATTGCCTCAACAAGGAACAGCGGCGCTGCCGCTGTTCCGGATCCCTGGAGGCGGGAATGACGTTGTCATTTCCAGGAGGAGATCAATATTTGCAGGCGTTGTCGGCCATGTAGTCGGCCACCTTGATCTTGCCGGCGATGATGTCGGCCTTGGCGGCCTCGACCTTCTTCTTCATGTCGGCCGTGACCAGTTTCTCGTTGTGCTTGTCGAGCGCGTAGCCGACGCCGTCTTCCTTCAGGCCGAGCACCGACATGCCCGGCTTGTGGTTCTTGGACACGTTGTACACGGCCACGTCGACACGCTTGAGCATCGAGGTCAGCATCGTGCCCGGCTGCAGGTGGTTCTGGTTGCTGTCCACGCCAATGGCCAGCTTGCCGGCGTCCTTGGCGGCCTGGTAGACACCGGTGCCGGTGCCGCCCGCCGCGGCAAACACCACGTCAGCGCCTTTGGCGAACTGGGCCTTGGCGAGTTCGCCACCACGCGCCGGGTCGTTCCAGGCCGCACCCGTGGTGCCGGTCATGTTCTGGAACACCTCGGCCTTGGGGTTGGCGTATTTGGCCCCCTGCTCGTAGCCGCATTCGAACTTGCGGATCAGCGGAATGTCCATGCCGCCGACAAAACCGACCTTGCCGGTCTTGCTGGCCATCGCGGCCATCATGCCGACCAGGAAACTGCCTTCCTGCTCCTTGAACACCACCGACTGCACGTTGGGCAGGTCGACCACCATGTCGATGATGGCGAACTTGAGCTTGGGAAACTCCTTGGCGACCTTCTCGATCGCCGAGGCCTGGCTGAAGCTCATCGCGATGATCGGGCTGGCGCCTTTTTCGGCCATGCGCCGGATCGCCTGCTCGCGCTGCGACTCGTTGGACACCTCGAACTCGAGGTAGTTCTTGCCGGTTTCCTTCTTCCAGCGCTCCATGCCGTTGTAGGCCGCCTCGTTGAAGGACTTGTCGAACTTGCCGCCCAGGTCGTACACGATGGCCGGCTCCGCCATGGCCTGGAAGCTCGCGGCAAGAGCGACGGCAAGAATCCCGAGTTGGGTCTGGAGTTTCATGGTGAAGGTCTTTCGAGGTTGAAGTTGGAAAGCGGACACAGCAGCCGCGAGCCTAGGACGCCCCGCCGGGGGCGGCAATCGGGGCTTTCCCCATGCGGCATGGCCGGCACACGCCGGCAGCCACAAGCGTCATGCGATTGCGGGACTCGCGATGACCGCATCATAACCACCGATCCCCCCATATTGCACGGCAATGGCACTGGCCAGTCGGGCATTGTTGAGCACCAGTTCGATGTTGGTCGCCAGGCTGTCGCCGCCGGTCAGCTCGGACACCCGCGCCAACAGAAACGGTGTGACCTCCTTGCCACCGACTTTCTGCTGGCTGGCCTCCTGCAGCGCCTGGGCAATCGCCGCGTCCATGCGTTCGCGCGGCATCGCAAACTGCTGCGGCACCGGATTGGCCACGACCAGCCCACCTTGCAGGCCCATGGCCCATTTGGCGTGCATGGCCTGCGCGATCTGCAGCGCACTGTCGAGCCGGTAGTCGACGGCACTGTCACTGTCCACCGTGAAGAACGCCGGCAAGGTATGGGTCCGGTAACCGATGACCGGCACGCCATGGGTTTCCAGGTATTCCAGCGTCAGCGGCAGGTCCAGGATGGACTTGGCGCCGGCACAGACCACGGCCACCGGCGTACGCGCCAGCTCCTGCAGGTCGGCCGACACATCGAAGCTCTGCTGCGCGCCGCGGTGCACGCCACCGATGCCGCCGGTGGCAAACACGCGGATGCCGGCCATCGCGGCCACGATCATCGTCGCGGCCACCGTGGTCGCCCCCATGGCGCCGCTGGTCACGATGAAAGGCAGGTCGCGCCGGCTGGCCTTGGCCACCGCCGGGCCCTCGCGGCCCAGCGCCTCGATCTGCGCCGGTGTGAGTCCGGCCTTGAGCCGCCCGTCGATGATCGCGATGGTGGCCGGGACCGCGCCATGGGCGCGGATCTCCTCCTCGACCCGCACGGCGGTGGCCACGTTGGCCGGGTACGGCATGCCGTGCGAGATGATGGTCGATTCGAGCGCGACCACCGGCCGCCGCTCGGCCAGGGCCTGCGCCACGTCGGGATGGATATCCAGGTAGGGGTTCGAGGGCATGGGGTAGGGATTCCGTTGAAAGAGATGGTTCAGGGCCCGGCCGCGGGTTCCGGCGCCGCGACCCCGTGCGGGGCCGCAGGCAGGCCGGCCGCGTGCAGCAGTTGCTGC
>JBFIDI010000023.1:0-23646 GCA_041581405.1 Burkholderiaceae bacterium | reverse complement strand
GCCGTTGGGATAGACGCGGGTCAGCAGCGGCACGGCGCTCGAGAGTGCCGCGAAGTCGTCCCAGTCGATGACGATGCCGGCCGCGCGCGCCACCGCGACCCAGTGGATCAGGTGGTTGGTCGAGCCGCCGGTGGCCAGCAGCGCCACCATGGCGTTGACGATGCAGCGCTCGTCGACCAGCTCGCCGATCGGCGGGCAGCGCCAGCCCTCGGGCGGCGCCGGCTGGCCGGCGTCGAGGGCACTGGCCTTGCCCAAGACGGTGCGCATGGCCTCGCGCGTCAACTCCTCGCGCAGCGCCTGGCCCGGATTGACGAAGGCCGTGCCCGGCACGTGCAGGCCCATGGCCTCGAGCAGCATCTGGTTGCTGTTGGCGGTGCCATAGAAGGTGCAGGTGCCCATGCCGTGGTAGGCCTGCGATTCGGCCTGCAGCAGTTCGGCGCGGCCGACCAGGCCTTGCGCGGCCTGCTCGCGCACCTTGCTCTTGGCCGTGTTGGACAGGCCCGAGGTCATCGGCCCGGCCGGCACGAACACCGTGGGCAGGTGGCCGAAATGCAGCGCGCCGATCAGCAGTCCGGGCACGATCTTGTCGCACACGCCGAGCATCAGCGCGCCGTCGAACATGTCGTGCGTCAACGCGACGGCGGTGGCCATCGCGATCACGTCGCGCGAGGCCAGGCTCAGCTCCATGCCCGGCGTGCCCTGGGTGACGCCGTCGCACATGGCCGGCACGCCACCGGCCACCTGGGCGGTCGCCCCCAGGCGCCGCGCCTCGGCCTTGAGCAGGTCCGGGTAGTGCTGCAGCGGCGCATGGGCCGACAACATGTCGTTGTAGGCGGTGACGATGCCGATGTTCGGCGCCCGCTGCGCCACGACCGGGATGCGCGGCTTGCCGGTGGGCATGGCCACCGCCTTGTCGTCGTCGGGCATGGCGGCCAGCGCATGCGCCACGTTGGCGCATCCCATGCGTTCGGTGTCGGGGGGGCGGTTGGCCGTGGCCGCGATCTGCTGCAGGTAGGCACTGCGCGAGGGCGCGCTGCGCTGGCGGATCCGCGCCGTGACGGTTTCGATCTGGGAATGGAGTTTCATGGTTTTTGGTAACTTAGTTACATCCGGCATCCTAAACCGGATCGGCGCGCAGTGCCAGCCCCCGCGTTACGAATCGGTTACCAAAAGAACCCGTCGCCGCCCGGTCCGCGTTGCTGGCACTGTCCTTGCAAGTGCGTCGGCAAGTTCCACCCGCGCATGTGGTCTTCGCCACTGCGGCTACAGTGCGACCAACCGATCCAAGCCCATGCCATCCATCGCCGTCCCGTCTCCCGCGCAGAACTACCCGCCGGCGCTGCGCGACCCGGTGCCGCTGCTGCACCGCGCGTTGCACGAGTGGGGAGGCCGGGACGACCTGTGGGTGTTCGCCTACGCGTCGCTGATCTGGCGGCCGGACTTCGACGTGGCCGAACAGCGCCTGGCGCGGGTGCACGGCTGGCACCGGGCGTTGCAGATGTGGAGCCGGGTCAACCGCGGCACACCCGAGCGTCCCGGCCTGGTGTTCGCGTTGTTGTCCGGGGGCAGCTGCCACGGCGCGGTGCTGCGGGTGCCGCGGCGCGACGGCGAGGCGGTGCTGCACCGCCTGTGGGACCGCGAGATGATGACCGGCGTCTACGACCCGCGCTGGTTGCAATGCCACAGCGACGCCGGCCCGGTGCGCGCGCTCGCATTCACGCTCTCGCGCAAGAGCCCCAACTTCACCGGCGAACTCAGCGCACCGCAATACCGCACCATCCTCATGCATGCACGCGGGCGTTACGGCACGACGCTGGACTATGCCCGCCAGACCCTGCACTGCCTGCGCGATCGCGGCATCCACGACCCGGCGCTGCACCGGCTGCTGGCCCACGCGCGCGACCACGGGCATTGACCCATCGCAGGCCGGGCCGGCGCCGACGTTCCTATACTGCCGGCATGACCAACATCGCCGACCTGCGCAAGAGTTATGAACGGGCCGAACTCAGCGAGGATGCCTCCCATGCCGACCCGCTGCAGCAGTTCGCGCAATGGCTGCAGGAAGCCATCGCCGCACAGGTGCCCGAACCCAATGCAATGACGCTGGCCACCGTCGACCACCAGCTGCGCCCCAGCACCCGCGTGGTGCTGATCAAGGGTTACGACGCGCGCGGCATCGTCTGGTACACCAACTACGACAGCCGCAAGGGGCAGGACCTGGCCGGCAACCCGTATGCGGCGCTGCAATTCCACTGGGTCGAGCTCGAACGCACGGTGCGCATCGAAGGCCGGGTCGAAAAAACCAGTGCCGAGGAAAGCGACGCGTATTTCCACAGCCGCCCGCTCGATTCGCGCATCGGCGCCTGGGCATCGCCCCAGTCGCAGGTCATCCCGAACCGCGGCGTGCTGGTGGCCAACGCGGCCAGATACGGCGCGCAGTTCCTGCTCAAGCCGCCGCGCCCGCCGCATTGGGGCGGTTACCGGCTGCAGCCGGACAGCTGGCAGTTCTGGCAGGGCCGCAAGAGCCGCCTGCACGACCGTCTGCGCTACACCGCCGGCGACGATGGCCAGTGGCTGCGCGAACGACTGGCCCCCTGACGCGTCGACCAGCCGAGCGCCCCACCCCGCCCGCCGCTGCCCTTGCACCTCCGGGCGCGTGTCAGCCGCCCAGCAGCAGCACCGCCAGCGAGACCGTGACCGCCGACAACGCCGTCGACACCGCGATGCTGGCCGTGATCGTCTCCTGGGCCACGCCGTAACGCTGCGAGAACAGGAAGGCATTGGCGCCGACCGGCAACGCGGCCATCACGATCATCACCGCCAGCGGCTGGCCGGACATGCCGAACAGCCAGCCCAGCACACCGGCCAGCGCCGGCACCAGCAGGTTCTTCAGCAGGCTGATCGACAACGCTCCGCGCAGATGCCGGCCCACGTACGACGAGGCCAGCGACACGCCGACCAGCATCAGCGCCAGCGGGCCGAAGGCCTTGCCCAGCCAGAACATCGGCGTGTCGAGCCAGGCCGGCAACACCAGGCCGGTCTGCGCGAACAGCAGCCCGGCGATGATGGGCAAGGGTACCGGATGAACCAAGGCCTTGCGCAGCGAACGCAGCGCCACCGTCCACAACCGCGCGGCGACCTCCGGGCTGGCGGCGGCATGGTCCCGCGCCTCGGCAAACTCCAGCACCACCGTGGCCGTGGTCAGCAGCATCAGCGAATGCAGCGGAATCAGCGTGAACAGGGTCACCAGGCCGGTGTCGCCCCAGACCAGGTCGATCAACGGAATGCCGATCAACACCGAATTGCCGTAGGTCGCTGCCATCGCCACGACGGCGGCGCGCTGGTTCACGCCGCGCAGGACCAGCACGCCGCCGAACACCAGCACCAGAGCCAGCGCGTACACCAACGCCGGCAGCAGGTCGAGTTGCTCGACGTGGACCCGGCTCATGGAGCGAAACAGCAGGATCGGTGTCAGCACCATGAACGCCAGCGTCGACAACCGCCGCACCATGTCCGGCCCCAGCCAGCGCGCCCGGCCGACCCCCAGGCCCAGCAGGATCAGCGCCATCACGGGCAACAGGGCGGACAGCACGACGTGGTTCATGAAGGCAGCGATGGTACATGGGCGGGGGGCGCAAGCAGGGGCCGTCGGCCACGGGTGGCGCCCGGAACGCACGCGGCTCGCGGATCGTTCGCACACGGCATGCGTGCCCGTGCGCCGTCGTCGTCGCTGCTGGCTGACGACCGGTGTTGGCGGTACAGTCGGCTGCTTGCAAACATCGCTGCGATGCCGGTCGACCTCGCCACTCCCGCCACCCCCGAACTGCGCCACTACCGCGGCGACCACGGACGGCACGAACACGCCCATGCGCAACTGCTGTTCGGCGTCGGCGGCTGCCTGGACGTGGAGGTGGGCGGACACCTGATGCGTGTCGACGCCGCGACGGGACTGATCGTGCCCGCCGGCGCGTTGCACGGCTCCGCGTCGCGCGACGGCGCCGACGTGTGGGTGATCGACGCGCCGGCCGCCCGCGAATTCGACCGGGTGCGGCCGCTGGCACTGGCCGGTGGCCGGCCCCACGGCATGACGGCGGCCCAGTGGCTGGAACTGGCCCGCACGGCGCGCCGCGCAGCGCCCCGGCGCCGGCTCGACACCCCGCAGCTCGAACGCACGGTCGCCGCCGCGTTGCACGAGGACTGGCCCGCCGCCCGCATGGCGGCGCTGTTCGCGCTCTCGGTGCCCCAATTCCATGCGCGCTGGCGCCAGCTGACCGGGCAGTCGCCGCAGGCCTGGCTGCGCGAGCGCCGCCTCGACGAGGCGCAGCGCCTGCTGCGTGCCGGCTGGCCCGGCGACACGGTCGCGGCCCAGGTCGGCTACGCCAGTGCCAGCGCGCTGCTGTACGCGTTGCGCCGCGAACGCGGCGTGGGCGCGCGGGCATTGCGCTCCGCCTGAACGACAAGAGTCTCTCGACATTTGCCGGCCTGCGCCGGACGACGATAACGCCATGCTTGTTCATGTTCCATCGATACGCGGCATGGCCATGGTGGTGGCCGCCGCCATGCTCTGGGGTACCACCGGCACGGCGCAGAGTTTTGCGCCGCCGCAACTCTCGTCCTACTGGGTCGGCGCCTTGCGGCTGGCCGTGGCCATGCTGTTCTTCTGGCCCATGGTGTGGGCCAGCGACCGTTCGGCCCTGTCGGCCCGGGCGCTGCGCGACATGCCCTGGCGCGGCATCCTGCTGGCGGCGGCCTGCATGTGCGTCTACAACCTGGCGTTCTTCGCGGGCCTGCGCGCCACCGGCGTGGCCATCGGCACGGCGCTGGCGCTGGGCAGCGGCCCGGTCTGGGCCGGCCTGCTGCAGGCGGCCATCACCCGCGTGTTGCCGACACCCGCGTGGTGGCTGGGCACGGGCGTGGCCGTGGCCGGGGTGGTGGCCATGGCCACCGCCGAAGGGACGGCCGCCCAGGTCTCGTGGACCGGCGTGGCCCTGTGCCTGCTGGCCGGCCTGTCGTACGCCACCTACGCCATCCAGAACCAGCGCATGGTCAGCGGCGCGTCACCGGCGGCGGTGACGGCCACCGTGTTCACGCTGGCCGCCGTGCTGGCCGTCCCCGGCGCGGCGCTGCTGTCCGGTGCGCCGCAGCTGCGCGGCGACGACGTCGCCATCCTCGTGTGGCTGGGCGTGGTCAGCACCGGCATCGCCTACCTGCTGTTCAGCCATGCGCTGCGCCTGATCTCGGCCGCCACCGGCGTCGTGCTGGCACTCGTCGAACCCGTGACCGCATTCGTGCTGGCCATCGTGATCGTCGGCGAAAGGCCCGGCCTGGCCGGGGTGCTGGGGTTGGCGGCGGTGCTGGCGGGGCTGTTCGTGGTGGTGCGCAGCGAGTTGCGCGGCCAGAAGATGCAGCGGCCGGATCGCGGCTTGCCTTCACGGGGGGTTCGGGTTGGTTCCGGCTGATGTGCAGGGGCGCCTTGCTTTTGCATCTGCCGTCGGTTTCGGGCCGCGTTGTTCTGCTGGTCTGCTCGGGGGCTGCGAAGGCCCGCGGGGCCCCTGCGTGGCGCTTAACTGTGGCGGTCGGGCGCTGAACGCGCCGACTCCCCTGCGGTGCGCGGTCTTGCGCCTGCATCGCGCAACTCACTGCGCGCCCTGCGGGCGCTCCGTTCAGACAAGCGCGATGAGCATGATGACGAACGCGCTTCGCGCGAGGCGCAAGCCCTGTGCTCCTCGGCGCCACAGAGGCGCGCCACGCAGGGGCCCCGCGGGCCTTCGCGGGAGGCTTCTGGTTGCGTCGGGGTCAGGGTGCGGCGGGGCGGGCGAGCGGCGGGTGCAGACTGAAACCCGCCTTTTCGGTGGCGATGGAAGGGTTGGGCAGGTCAGCCACTGCGCGACGCTGTTCGGCCTACGACTGCTTCTGCTGACAGCGAACAGTCGATGCCGACCCTTGGCAGCCTGTCACGCTCGCGATGGAAATGACGGCAATGCACCGACAACGGTGTTGCAGATCGCAACGTCGGAAGGCTCGTCCCGCCCAAGGGCGGCCATCCGCATCGGACACAACATCAAAAGCTCAAGCGCGTGCGAACGCAGCTATGCCGACGCGAGATTGATGCTGGCCTGCACTTCATTCCAAGGTGCAGACAGTCTTCGGCCATCCCGTAACAAAAGTCCCTCCGACTCCAGGGCGCTCACGTCCTGATGCACATTCTTGTAGTCGCGACCCAATGAAGCAGCCAGTTCGCGCACGTTTGCCGCGCCATGTTGTCGAACGAACCGCAACAACTCCAGCCTGCGGGGGGACAGTGTCTCCGTCATCGCCTGAAAACTGAGGAAGGTGACATGCGCTTCATCGACAGGTTCACCTGCCTGCGCGCGATGCCACGCATCGACGAAGCGCTTGCCCATCGCCGCCAGGTCATCGACATGCACTTGGATTTTCGTCGCCATGGTGTCATTCCTTCCGTTGCAAATCATCCCGGCGGACACTTTCAATATCCGCCAGGAAGTCGGCTACAAGTTGCTCCACAGACACAAATCGGTATCGAAGTTCCCGGCCCATCAAGTGCTTGTGGTCACCCTTGCCCCGCTCATTGTCGTAACCCACAAGGCGCTCACCGGCACGGCCGTAGTACAGGCTGTATTTCAGGCCATGCGGACGTTCAGGGTCGGACGTGGCAAGCTGCCAGATGGTCATTTCGACAATCGAACCGTCGGACAAAGTTGCCTTGTCATGAAACAGCTTTGTCGCCTTCATTTATGGTGTAGCGTACCATCCAGTTTTGATGGTGTCAAACACCATAAAACTGCATGACCTGTCGAACACCCTGTCACGACCGTGAGCGTCCGCCTCCCGTCGCGCTGGACTTCCACTTCGGACCCTGACCTGCCACTTGGACAATTCTGACGAGGACCCGCTTTCAGTCTGAAGCGGGTACCCGGCCTGCGTCATTGAAAGTCAGTTCCTGGCCCAAAGCGCCAGTTCGAGGTCAAGCCACATAGCTGACCTGCCACGCTGACTGCGGCCGAGCCACGACAGTGCGGGAAGGCATGGGTATCGGAGCCAAGGGGCAGCACAGTGATTGGCCCTCAACTCGATGGGAGACCACCATGGAAACCAACGCCAATGCTGTTCACCGCGAGCCGTGGAACAAGGGAAAGATCGTCGGGCAAAAGGCGCCGTTCAAACTCAAGAATATCTGGGCACTCCGGGTTCGACTTCAGATCCGCGTGTTTCCAAGCTGCATCCACGACTCGCCCCGTCTGGGGACGAGGCCGTTCGCTCGGATTCTCGAGGGCGGGGTTGAGAAACTTGAATCAACGGCGCGTTACCTCGGCATCGAGGTGCATGACGCCTTGGAAATCTCCGAGCAGACCGAGATCTGATCGAAGAGCCTTACGGGCTGGCCGGGCGGCTTCTCATGCCGCGTGCTCGGCTCGAAAGTCAGCCTATCGGCGCGATCTCGTACTCGCGCTCCCGGCCGGCTGCGGTCATCCAGATCTTCGCCACGTTGCGCTCGTTCAAGTCGGCCTGTACAGGCGATGAATCGGGCCAATTTCGCCCCGATTGACAGAGCTGCTTCGTTCTGAATCGGCTCGCTGGGTGTCCAGCCGGCGCCCCGATATTGCATCCGGTCAGCGGCAGACGAACGCCCAATGCGTCCTTCATCGGGCATCAGAAGGTTTGGTCTTGGATGTCGAGCCGTGGCCCGGCGGTTCGCCGACCAAGAAATCTTCGCGGACGCGATCGGTATCGGCCAGGGCCTGCAATGCCGGCAGCATGACCTGGAGCAGTGCCAGATTGGCAGGCGACTGCGCGCGCAGCCAGAACGCGCCGACTGCGTAGTGTGCAAGGCCCTCCCGGATGTTCAGCGGCGCAATCCCTGCCTGCCCGGCGATACCTCTGGTCAAGGCGGGATGCGGCACGACGCAAAGCAGATCAGTTCGAGCGACCAGACTCAACATCGTTTGATAGTCCTGGCACTGCGCAACGATACGAGGCCGTGGCAACTTGCGCACCCGGTGCGTTTCCTCGATGACGCTGCCGGCGGTATTCGCATGGCCCGCCACGGCCCAGCATGCGTGCCTGACCCCGTGCAGTGACGTTGCGTTGCGCAGCGGATGATCGGTTCTTGCGTAGATCGTCGGTACGCTGCGGTGCAGAAACATCCATTCGGCGTCGCTGGTGACCTCATGGCGCGGCCGTGGCGCGATGATGAAATCGAGCTCCCGATGGCGAAGCCTCTCCAGCAATGCAGGCCCGCTTCCGCCGACGAATTCGACGAAGCCGTCCGGCTCGCGAGCCTGCCAAATCGCCTGGATGCACGGCCCGTACAGGATGGCGGCGGCCGGCGCGACGCCCACCCGCAACGAGACACCGCGTTGACGCGAACGCCGGTCTTGCCCTGACCCGACCTTGGCCAGCGACTCGAGGTCGCTGTGCAGGCGCGAGGCGGTCTTAGCCGCATGCAGCGCCTTCGCCGTCGGCCTCTTGCTGCGGCCCGACGGCTGGAACAACGGCACGCCCAATTCGCCTTCGAGCACCTTCATCGCCTTGGAAAGCGCTGGCTGACTGACCCCGGCATGACCTGCCGCGGCGGCAAAACTGCCCTTGTCGATGATCAGCTGGAGATACCAGAGCCTCTTCAAATGCATGAATTCTGGTTATGTGTTTGACGTGCCGATTATTGCCTGAAGCACTTGCAATCGTCACAATGGTCCTCAGCGCTCAGTCACGGGGCTGCCGCAGACCAACAGAGGCCGCAAACGGCCATCAAGGAGACAAATCATGATCCGCAGACTCTTCAACCTTTCATTGATCGCAGTCGCCGTCGGCGCTGCTGTTCCGGCTCACGCAGAGACCAAGTTGCTGTTCAACATGTTCGTGCCGCCGAGCCACTTCTCGCAACAGGTGATGCGCGACTGGGCGGCCGATGTCGAGAAGGCCACTTCCAACCGGGTCAAGATCGAATTCGCCGCCGGATCGCTCGCGCCGCCGCCGCAGCAGCTGCCGGCCGCCGCATCGGGCATCTTCGACATCGCGTTCTCGCTCAATTCGTTCATCAAGAGCAAGGCGCCGCTGCTCGAGATTTCGTCGCTGCCGTGGCTGGTCACCGACGTCGAAGCGGCATCGGTCGCGGCCTGGCGCACCTACGAGAAACATTTTGCAGACAAGAAGCAGTTCCCCGACGTGCAACTGCTGTCGCTGTTCAATTTCTCCGGTGGCCACGTCTACAGCCTGAGCGACAAGCCGATCAATTCGGTCGACGAACTGAAGAGCCGCAAGATGTGGGCCTTGCCCGGCGAGGCGGCCGATCTGCTGAAGAACATGGGCATCAGCCCGATCACCAGCCCGGCGGTGCAGGTCAGCGAATCGGTGTCGCGCGGTGTGGTCGAAGGTTATTACGGCCTCACGCTCGACGGTGCGATCGATTTCAAGGCCGCGCCGTATACCAAGGCGATCACGCTGATGCCGCGCGGCGCAACCTCGTCGGGCTTCGCGATGTTCATCAACAAGGGCAAATGGCGCTCGCTCAGCGAGGCCGATCGCACGGCCATCATGTCGGTGTCCGGCGAGAAGCTGGCCGCACGCGTCGGCAAGGCGGCCAATCAAGCCGCTGCCGAGGGGCTCGCGAAGATGAAGGCCGACGGCGTCAAGGTGGTCAATGCCGACCCGGCGTTTTATGCCGCGTTGCAAAAGGCCGCCGAGCCGTCGTACAAGCAGTTCGAGGAAATCGCCGCCAAGGCGGGAGTCGACGGCAAGGCGGCGCTGGCCTTCTTCAAGAAGGAATACGAGGCGACTGCCAAGAACTGAGCCACTCGCTCGCCGGGGGCGCTGCAGATCGCCCCTGCCCCTGTTTTTCCTTCTGGAGGATCGGTTGATGACGAATCGAACCTGGGTGCCCCCCATTTACCGCATCGGGCAGTTCATCGGCGCGGTGTCGGCCGGCGCGATCGCGCTGCTGACCGTCACCGACGTGGTGATGCGGTATTTCTTCAACAACGCGATCTTCGGTGCTGCGGAAGTCACCAACGCGCTGCTGGCGGTGCTGGTCGGCGCCGGCCTGATCATCGTCGCCGCGAGGCGGATCCACATCTGCGTCGATCTGTTCGACGGCCCGTTGCGTCGACGTTTTCCGAACGCGTATCCGCGCTGGATCTTCGTCTGCGAGGTGCTCGGCACCGCCGCACTCGCCGCGCTGCTGGTCCGCCACGCCTGGCACACCATCGGCTTCGGCGAACTCACCGCGGTGCTGGAATTTCCGATCGGCTGGGTGTATGCCGTCGTCGCTGCACTGGTCGTCGCCTCACTGGCGGTGTTGCTCTCGGGTTGGCGCGCGCCGGCCGAACATGAACCGGACTACGAATAATGACCGCCGCACTGATTGGTTTTGCGATCCTGATCGCGCTGAGTTTTACCGGCATCCCGCTGGCGTTCGCCACGTTGCTGGTCGGCTTCATCGGCTTTAGCCTCGTTCGCGGGATGGATTCGGCGATCGCGATGTCGGGCCAGCAGATCGCCGAGATGATCATCAACCCGAACCTGGTCGTGGTGCCGATCTTCGTGTTGATGGGTGAATTCATCCGCCGCGGCCGCATTGCCGACGAATTGTTCGAATTCGGTGATGCGGTGGTCGGTTGGCTGCGCGGTGGCCTGGCGATGTCGACCGTGCTGGCCTGCGGCGCCTTCTCTGCCGTGTGTGGCAGCTCGGTCGCCACCGCAGCGACGATGACCAAGGTCGCGATGCCGCCGATGCGCAAATACGGCTACCACGACAGCCTGTCGGCCGGCACCATCGCCGCCGGCGGAACGCTGGGCATCCTGATTCCGCCCAGCATCCCGATGGTCATCTACTGCATCTTCGCTCGCGAGGACATCGGCCGCATGTTCATTGCCGGTGTGGTTCCCGGTGCGCTGATGATGCTGACCTTCATGGTCACGATCGGCATCTGGGTGCGGCTGCGGCCAGACACCGCCCCCGAGGGCACGGTGATGTCGTGGGCGCAGCGCATTGTTGCGCTGAAGAAGACCTGGGCCTTTGTTGCGCTGTTCGGCGTGGTGCTCGGCGGCATCTATGTCGGTGTCTTCACGCCGACCGAGGCGGCCAGCGTCGGCGCCATCGGTGCCTTCCTGTTCGCTTTCGCACGCGGCGCGATGCGCACCGGCCGGGAGTATCTGGAAGTGATGGGCAGCGCGGTGGGCATCAGCGCATCGATCTTCGCGATCGCCTCGTGTGCGCTGGTGTTCTCGCAGTTCGTCAACATCACTGGCATGCCGTATGCCGTGCTCGACCTGGTCAACCACTGGGAGTTGAGCGGTGTCGCGCTGGTATTGGCCATCGGTGTGTTGTGCGTGCTGCTCGGCATGGTGTTCGAGGCGCTGGGCATCCTGGTGCTGATCGTGCCGATGTTCCTGCCGACGCTGCAGGCGCAGGGCATCGACCTGATCTGGTTCGGCGTGATCGTCATCATCCTGATCGAGCTCGGGCTGATCACGCCGCCGGTGGGCGTCAACGTCTTCACCGTCAAGGCGGCGCGGCCGGACCTGAAGCTGATGGACATCTTCATCGGCGTCGGGCCGTTCGTATTGGCGATGGTCGTCACGGCCGCCTTGATCATCATTTTCCCGAACATCGCGGTCGGCCTGCCGAACCTGATGCGCTGACGGCAGAGCCATGCAACCCAACTTTCTCATCTTCATCACCGACCAGCATCGCGCCGATCACCTCGGCTGCTACGGCAATTCGATCGTTCGTACACCGCACATCGACACACTTGCCAGCCAAGGCGTAAGTTTCGACCGCGCCTACGTGGCAGCGCCCGTGTGCATGCCCAATCGGGGATCTATTCTGACGTCGCGCATGCCCTCGGTGCACGGCGCGCGCAGCAATGGTGTCCCCCTGCCCTTGTCGTCGGTGACCTTTGCCGATCAGCTGGCCGAGTTCGGCTACCACACCGCGCTGGTCGGCAAGGGGCACATCCAGAACATGGAAGACCTGCCGCCGCTGACCAATCCGCCGGCCGGGCTGCCGGGCACGCGGCAATCCGCTGCGTTCTCCGAGTCGCGCCGCGATGTGTTCGACAGCGATCCCTACGGCCAGGAACTGCAAGCCGCCTGGCTCGACCCGCAGCACCGGATCACGACGCCGTATTACGGCTTCCAGGACGTCATCCTGTGCAACGGCCACGGTGACGAATGTTTCGGTGACTGGCTGCGCTGGCTGGAGCGTGAACACCCCGAGCTGGCCCGCCGCCGCGGCCGCGCGCACAGCAAGCGCGACCCCGCCATCGGTGCGCCACAGGCCTGGCAGACCCCTCTCGACGAGTTCAGCTATCCCACCCACTACATCGCCGAACAGTCGCGGCAGTGGCTGGAGAACCACGCGGCAACCGCACCCGATCAACCGTTCGCACTGATGTGCTCGTTTCCCGATCCGCACCACCCGTGGACGCCGCCCGGGCGCTACTGGGACATGTACCGACCGGACGACATGCCGCTGCCGGCCAGCATGGACCCTGAGGTTCAGCAGCCGCCGCATGTCCAGTGGCTGCTGGACGAACGGCGCCAGGGTGCAGCCCGGCTCGACAGCCCGCGCCTGTTTGCCGCATCGGCGCGCGAGCTTCAGGAAATGACTGCGCTGACCTACGGGATGATCACGAATATCGACGACCGCATCGGCATGGTCATGGATACGCTGAAGGCAACCGGTGCCGACAAGAATACGGTCGTCATCTTCACGGCCGACCATGGAGACCTGATGGGCGACCATGGCATCGTTCTGAAAGGCCCGCTGCACTACCAGGGCCTGGTTCGCGTGCCCCTGATCTGGCGCGACCCGTCGATGGCCGGCGCCGCCGACGCATCTGCAACGCGTCGTGACGACCTGGTTTCGTCCATCGACCTGCCTGCGTCCATCCTGGCGCGCGCAGGGATTTCGCCGACCAACGGAAGCCAGGGCAAGCCCTTGTTCGACACCGCGGGCAAGGTGTTGCCCTCCGGGCGTGATGCGGTGCTGATCGAAGAGAACCAGCAGCGCGCCTACATGGGATTCAAGAATCCCGTCAAGGCCCGAACGCTGATCACCGACCGCTACCGACTGACCGTTTTCCAGGAAGGCAGCTGGGGCGAGTTGTACGACTTGCGCGACGACCCACTCGAACTCGCCAACCTGTGGGAGGCGCCGCACGCACAGGACATCAAGGCTTCGCTGGTCCATCGACTGGCACGTGCATTGATCGAGCATGCGGAGACCAGCCCCAACCCGACGCGCATCGCATGAGCCGCCGGGCCGCTCCCAAGGCGAATCCCGCAGTGCGTAGCACGGAGGGTAGTCCAGTTTGCCGTCTGCGCTGATGGTTGCCATGACGCAGCCCACCACTACCGAATGAAGAGAGGACCAGCAACATGAAAATCGACCGCATCCACCACGTCGCCTACCGCTGCAAGGACGCCAAGGAGACCGTGCTCTGGTACCAGCAGATGCTGAAGATGGACTTCGTGCTGGCCATTGCCGAGAACCAGGTGCCGTCGACCAAGGCGCCGGATCCGTACATGCACGTCTTCATGGACGCGGGCAACGGCAACGTGCTGGCCTTCTTCGAGCTGCCGACACAGCCGCCGATGGGCCGTGACCCGAACACGCCCGACTGGGTGCAACACATCGCCTTCCGCGTCAAGGACCGCGACGAGTTGCTGGCCTTCCGGGCCCACCTGGAGTCGAACGGCGTCGACGTGCTCGGCGTCACCGACCACGGCGCGTTCCACTCGATCTATTTCTTCGATCCGAACGGCCACCGCGTCGAACTGGCCTGCCCGGATCCCGAAGAGGACGCCATGATCAAGCGGCTGGACGCGGTCAAGTGGGACATGCTCAACGAGTGGG
This sequence comes from Burkholderiaceae bacterium, assembly GCA_041581405.1. GTDB lineage: Bacteria > Pseudomonadota > Gammaproteobacteria > Burkholderiales > Burkholderiaceae_C > CAISIP01. Next base: position 9,767 of record JBFIDI010000023.1, on the reverse strand, counting down.
CCAAGACCAGGCGAGCGCCCCAGCACGCAGCCTTCCTGCACCAACGGGAGTTCGAGTCATGAGCGGCGTCGACGAGACCCACGACCCGGCGCTGCAAAGCTGGGTCGCCGCGGCCAACGATGCCGACACCGATTTCCCGATCCAGAACCTGCCGTTCGGCCGTTTCAGGCTGGCCGGCGAGGACGGCGGGTGGCGCATCGGCGTGGCCATCGGCGACCAGGTGCTGGACCTGAAGGCCACCGGCCTGGTGTCGTCCACCGACATGGCCGAATTGATGGCGATGGCGCCAGCGGCCCGGCGAGCGCTTCGCCTCCAATTGAGCCAGGGCTTGCGCCAGGGCAGCACCAAGGAGGCGGCATGGCGCGGCGCGTTGTCGCCGATCGCCGGGGTGACCATGGGCCTGCCCTGCGAGATCAGTGACTACACCGACTTCTACGTCGGCATCCACCACGCGACCGCGGTGGGCAAGTTGTTCCGCCCCGACGACCCGCTGCTGCCCAATTACAAGTGGGTGCCCATCGGCTACCACGGCCGCAGTTCGACCATCAACGTCAGCGGCACCGACTTCCCACGCCCGGTCGGGCAACGCCGCGGCGACGACGAGCACCCGCTATTCGGCCCCAGCACACGCGTCGACCTCGAACTGGAGGTCGGCGTGTTCATCGGCCAAGGCAATGCCCAAGGCCGGCCGATCACCCTCGACGAAGCCGAAGACCATGTGTTCGGCATAACGCTGTTCAACGACTGGAGCGCGCGCGATCTGCAGGCCTGGGAATACCAGCCGCTGGGGCCGTTTCTGTCGAAGAACTTCGCCAGCACGGTGTCGCCCTGGATCGTGACGATGGAGGCGCTGGCGCCGTTCCGCAGCGCCTTCGAACGCCCGGCAAGCGACCCGCAGCCGCTGCCTTACCTCGACTCGAAAGCCAACCGCGAGCAGGGGGCCATCGACATCGGGCTGGAAGTCTGGCTGCAGACGGCCCAGATGCGCGCCGCCGGCAACGACGGGCAGTGCCTGTCGCGGTCCAACTTCGCCGGCGCGGCGTACTGGACGGTGGCACAGCTGGTGGCGCACCACACCGTCAATGGCTGCAGCCTGCGCAGCGGCGACCTGTTCGGCTCCGGCACCTTGTCGGGTGCCGCAGCCGGCCAGGAAGGTTCGATGCTGGAGATGTCCGTCGGCGGCAAGCAGCCGATCACGCTCGACAACGGCGAGACGCGCAGCTTCCTGGAGGACGGCGACGCCATCGTGCTGCGCGGGCGCTGCGAGCGCGAAGGCGCGCGCAGCATCGGCTTCGGCATCTGCCGCGCCACCGTGCTGCCGGCAGCGCAGCGTTGAGGATCATCGGCACGACAGACACAAGACTCTGAGTCATCATCATCGGCTCGTCCAGCGGCACTGCGCTGGCCAACGCGGAGGTGTTGGCGCATCGCGACTGCCAGGTGATGCTCAACGCCTCGGCCAATGCCAGAGCGCGCTCCTCGATGACCAATTTCTGGCGATCCGACAGACCGTTCTTGCACGAACAACCGCTTGGCAGAGGCGAAACAAGAATTGCGAAGGCTCGACGTCCGGCCGCTTTGGAGCAACTCGGCAGTCGGCTTTGCGTCGGTTGCTGCGCCTCACCAATGGCCTGTGACCGGCACCCAAGCTCGTGCAACCGGAGCACGGTACTGCAGGCATTGGTGGGAGACCGTCAACGCTGCAGAGCCGCCATCGCACCTCGGCCCCTGCCCCACTCCCATCCTGCCCGTCACCCTGTGTGCTTCAGCCATCGTCCGGCGCACCTGCACCCGCACCTGCACCTGCACCTGCACCTGCACCTGCACCTGCACCTGCACCTGCACCTGCACCGGCATCGACCGCCCGACAGGCCACGCCCCGACCCGCGCCGCAAGCTGCCGTGAACGCAGCCATTCGAGATGTCGGCAGTATTCGTACGAGGCTGACGGGCCAGTCCGACGGACAACACGTGCTCCACTTCTGGCCCGGCTCGGAATACGCGCAGGATCCGAGTCGAGCATGGCGCTTCTCCAACACCCACGAATCATGTAAGGTGTCCCCATCGCGCGCCGTCGAGAGACACCGCCATGGCCGACCCCTCCCCCATGCCTCCTGCCCTGATCGCCGCCCTGATCGCTGCCGGCGCCTCCCTGCTGGTGGCCGTGGTCAGCGCGCTTGCCGCATTCCTGGCGCAGAAGCGTTCGATCGAGAACCAGGCCGAGTTGCAGCGTTACCAGGCGGATCTCAAGCGGCTGCAGGCGGAACTCGACGATCGGCGTGCAGAGCGCGATGCGCGGCGGGACTACGAATACGAGGCGCTCAAGCGCATGTACCAGGAGTGTTCGCCCTTGCTGTTCGTGCTGGTCGAGCAGGCGGGCTCTGCCTATGGGCGCATCCAGGGGCTGGCGCATACCGCGGCGAAGGGCAATCTCGACGGTCCGGGTTCGTGGCTCACGGCCCGGCGTTATCGTTATTACCGGCTGTCGACCGAATACCGGCTGCTGGCGCCGCTGGCCACGCTCAAGCTGCTGCAGCACCGGTTGACGCAGTTCGACCTGTCGCTCGAACCCGGGATCCGGCTCATGTACGGCCTGGCGCGCCACGCAGGTCGGGTGATCGGTGACGACTTCGACCTTGCGCAGGCGGGCGCGACGCCGCTCGCCTACGAGCCGCACCACGAACATGCGCAATCGCTGATGCAGTCGCAGCCGGCCGTCTACTGGCAGCAAGGTGTACCGCGGGGCATCCTGGACAACGCCATCGAATCGCTGCTGCTGCGCGAGAGCGGGGCCGCGCCACGCGTCATGAGTTTCCTCGAGTTCGAAAACGCGCGGACCGAGCAGGACGGGCCTACCTGGAACGCATGCGAACGCATCGCGTACCTGGTGGCCGACTTCCACCCCCGCACCCGCCCGGTGTTCTGGCGCGTGTTGCTGGCCACGGCCAGCATCTACCGCGCGTTGATGCGGGTGGCCGATCGCAACACGCAGAACATCGCGGCGCTGAGCGCTGCGCAGCTGTTGGAGACGGTCGACGCCGAGCGGGCCAGCTTCGACTGGCGCGCGGACAAGAACGATGCCGACGAGGGCCGAGCCATTGAACACGCGCACGCGGCGGTGGCCGCATACCTGAAGCAGTCCGTGACGCCGACCGTCGAGCGCGACCTCGCCGCAATGGCACGACAGGCCACGCAGGGCGACCGGGGGCGCTGAGCGGTCGTTCGCGTCGACGGATCGATCGACCGCTTCGCGCCGGTCTTGCGCTGCCCGTACAGCGCGATGGCATCGGCGCTCGGCGCGGCTGTCACGACGCTCCGGACCTGGTCCGCCATGAGCCCTGCAACCGGCTCGACCGACAGGTCGTGATCGGCCACATGGCCCGCCGCTTGACCAAACGCAACGAGCGGCTGCCGGTGCACCCGTAGCATGAAGGTCCAACCGCGCAAAAGTCAAGGAGGATTCCATGCAACGCATGTCGATCGCCGCAGGCGGGCTGGTATTGGCCGCCCTGCTCCAGGCCGCACCGGCCGGCGCCCAGTTGTTCATCACCGAGAGGGCCCGCACCGTCACGGGCAGCTACCACCAGGGTGCCACCTTGATCGAGCAGGTCCAGTCGACGGGCCTGGCACCAGATCCACTGGCGGTTCGCCTGGACACGGCGATCACCGACACGTTCGTCGTCGGCACGCTGCCCACCGGACCCGGCTACACACGCTCGACGCTGTACGGCGTAGGGGCCAGTTCGGTGTCCGTCAACGCACAACTCAACAACTCGATCGTCGACGCGCAGCACATCCTGCGCGCGGTCGTCTCGGAGACCACGCGCGGCACGAGCGCCGCGGGGGTGCCGCGAACGCTGACCTTTTCCTTCTACCTGAAGGACGCGCTCATCGAGCTGTGGGACCTGTACGGCGCACCCGCGTCGGAGTCGAATCCGTTGCTCGGCCCGTCCGACTCGATCGGTGCGCGCATCGAATACGAGGTGCAGCGCGACGGTGTCACGGCGTACCGCAGCAGCACGGACGCATGGGGCGGCATCACCGGTCCGTTCAGGATCGACCAGTTCCATCGGCGCGTCGACGGCTACGACGTCGATGGTGCACAGGCAGACAACTGGAGCCCAGCCGATCCGCGCAATCCCATCGGTTCGCCCGGCGAGGTTCCGCGCGGGTTCGCATACAAGAGTTTTTCGGTCGATCGGCTCGACCTCGGCACGGTCGGCGCCTACGAGACCTTCGAGGTCACGGCGACGATGAGCGCGACACTGGTGCTGCCGCCGACGGCGCTCGGCGCTGGCGGGCGCATCAGCCTCGGCGATCCGAACGATCTGGGCGACTACGGCAGCACGCAGGTCGCGTTGGTCCCCGAACCGGCCAGCGTCGCCATGATGGGAGTGGGCCTGAGCCTGGTCCTGCTCGTGGCCTGGCGTCGCCGCCAGGACGCGCCGAGCGGGCCGGTTTCGACTGGCGCGTGAACCACGACGACACCGACCTTGGCGAACAATCCATTGCGCAGGCACACGCGGCAGTGGCCGGGGACGGGCACGGCCCTGTCTGCCGGCCCCCGCCTCCCGGTCACATCGACGGATCGATCAACACCTTCGCGCCGGTATTGCGCTGGCCGTAGAAGGCAATGGCGTCGGCGCTCAGCGCGCCGGCCAGCGACACCGTGCGTGCGTAGTGGCTGGCGAACGTGGTCTTGAGTTCGGCCGCCACGCGTTCGCGCAGCGCCTGTGTCGCGGCGGGCCCGATCTTCTGCAGGAACGGGAACAGCAGCCAGCCACCCACCCCCCAGGCCATGCCGAAGGTGCGCCGGATCTCGGTCGGGCGGGTGTCCAGGGCGCCATACAGGTAGACCTGCTTGTGCACTGCGGAGCCATAACGGCTGTATTCCTTGGCGTTGCGGTTGATGGCGACCTCCATGCACTGCAGGATCTGCCCGGCCAGGGTGCCGCCGCCCGTGGCGTCGAACGCGATGGTGGCGCCCGTGCTCGCCAGCGCGTCGGTCAGTTCGTCCATGAATCCGGGCGCGCTGCTGTCGCACACGTATTTCGCGCCCATGCCGCGCAGCAACTCCGCCTGCTCGGGCTTGCGCACGATGTTGACCAGGTCGACGCCGTCCTTCTGGCAGATCCGGTTGAGCATCTGCCCCAGGTTGCTGGCGGCGGCGGTGTGCACCAGGGCCGTGTGGCCTTCGCGCTTCATGGTCTCGACCATGGACAACGCGGTCAGCGGGTTGACGAAACACGATGCGCCTTCGGCCGCCGTGGTGCCGGCCGGCAGCAGCAGGCACTGCGCCGCGGGCATGACCCGGTATTGCGCATACATGGCCCCGCCGATCGCGGCCACCGTGCGGCCCAGCAAGGCCTGCGCGGCCGGCGACGCGCCGGCGGCCACCACCAGGCCGGCACCTTCGTTGCCCACGGGCATGCTCTGCCCCAGGCGTGCGGCCAGGCCGGGCATGGCGCGTTCGGGAATGCGGGCGGTCACCACCGGGCGTTCGGCAGTGCCGGACACCTCGACGGTGGACAGGTCGGCCGGACCGAACAGCAGGCCGATGTCCGACGGGTTGATGGGTGTCGCCTGTACCTGGATCAGGACGTCGTCGGGTCCCGGAACGGGCACGGGTGTGGACTCGAGGCTGAGTTGCAGGCTGCCGTCGGCCTGTACGAGCGAGCGCAGTTGCAGCGCGGTGGATGGGATCGATGGGTTCATGGGAATCCTGGCTCTTGATGGTGGTTGCCGGACCGCGCGCTGGCGGTCGGCGATGGGCGTGGCGGCAATACGGTCGGACCGGGGTGGTCCGACGCCCGCCTGCGGCCCCCATTGTGCGTCCGTTTCGCCATGGCCCGCCGCGAGCCGATCATCGGCCCCCGCGATCGGCAATGGTTTTCCCGACCGGGAATTGCCAACAGAGCCCGCTGGGACACGCCATCGGAGCCCGTCGAGGCGTGGCGCTGCGTCAGGCCGCGACGCGATGCAGCGGCGCCGACCGTGGCGCCGGGCAGGCGGCGTGCCGCGTCAGGGTTGCCGGGCGCGGCGCCGGAAGGCCACCATGCCGACCATGCCGAGACCGGCCATCATCATCAGCACGGCGGAAGGCTCGGGCACCAGGGCCACGTTCTGCGCGGTGATCGCATACTGGTTGCCGACCTCGGGATCGCCCGTATAGAAACGGAACGACATCCGGTTTTCGTTGTCGCCGTCGATCCTGAACAGATCGGGATTCGGGGCGGTCCCGGGCAAGCTCTGGTGCATGGCAAGACCGTCGGGATTGCCGTTCGGCTGGTTGTCATACAGACTGAAATCAAAGGTATAGGCCTCGGGCAGTACCGGCGGCGCAACAGGACTCGGGCCGTCGAACCTGTCGACGAAAGCCGAAACCCGATCCTCGACCCCGTTGGCGAAGACCAGCACCGTATCGTTGGTCAGCGAGATCGACGAGTAGCCTGCAGGCTCCCAGTTCCAGGTCGATGCACCGATCGTGACCGACATCGAGGTCAGGAAGCCGTCGAAGAAGGCGGTGCCGCCGAAAATGCCGGAAGGCGGCGTGGTCTCGTCGTACATGAAGTCGACACGCATCGTCTGGCCGATGAATCCCAGGCCGCTGTCCGCGTCGACGATGCCCTGGTAACTGCCGCTGGCCGCGTGGGCCGCAGGCAGGCCCAACGACAAACCCAACAGGGCCGCCCCGAGGTGTCGGACGCCCATCCGCTTGCATGGTTTGGTCATGGTATTGCTCCTTCGTTTCCGGCTCGAAACTGCCACCGCGAAGCGCGTCGGCCAGCCGATGACACGACGCTGCGTCGAGAACCTGTCCGCGACAAGCGCCGCAACACGTGCGCGCGCCGATGTCATGGGGATACCGGCCCCAGCCAGAGTGCCGCACCGGGCCCTTGACGACATCGTAATGAAAGCGGCAGATGCCGTCCAGTATCGTGCGACGGCCGGGAAACACGCGCCGATGCCGGACGGTGCGGCGCATGCTCCGTTATAGTGGGCGCCGCCCGCCGCCGCCCCGGCCTTTCCGCATCCCGACCCACACCCCGCACCATGCCCGACACCGTCTCCACCACCGCCTTGCGCCTGCATTGTTTCCGCGCCCTGGAACCCGGCCCCCGCCTGATCGTCACCGGCGCGGTGCACGGCAACGAGGTCTGCGGCAGCCGGGCGATCGAGCGTGTCGCGCGCGAGTTCGACAGCGGCGCGCTGGTGTTGCAGCGCGGCAGCCTGACGCTGCTGCCGGTGACCAATCCGCTGGCCTACGAGCGCGGCCAGCGCAACGGCGAGCGCAACCTCAACCGCAACCTGTACCCAAACGACGAGCCGCAGGATTACGAGGACCGCATCGCCAACCTGCTGTGCCCGCTGCTGGCCGAACACGACGTCCTGCTCGACCTGCATTCCTTCCACGCGCCCGGCGAGCCGTTCCTGATGCTGGGCCCGCAGGACAACACGGGCACGCTCGAACCCTTCGCCCACGCGGCCAGCGAACAGGCGCTGGCGCTGCGGCTGGGCCCGCGGCGCATCGTCGAAGGCTGGCTCGAGACCTATGCCGACGGCGTGCGCCGGCGCCTGGCGCGCACCCCGGCGCAGGACCGCGCCGGCCTGCTGTCGACCGACCCGCGCTACGGCGTCGGTACCACCGAATACATGCGCAGCCAGGGCGGTTACGCGCTGACGCTCGAGTGTGGCCAGCACCAGGATCCGGCGGCGCCCGAGGTCGCCTGGCGCGCCATCCACCGCACGCTGGCGCAGTTGCGGATGATCGAGGCGCCGGCGCCGGAGCCGATTGCCCGGTCCCAGTTGCTGCGGTTGACGATGGTCGTCGACAAGCTGCATGCCGACGACCGTTTCGAGCGCGAATGGGCGAGTTACGACCCGCTGCGCCAGGGCGAGACGATAGGCCGGCGCCACGACGGCACGCTGGTGCGGGCCGACCGGGACGGCTTCATCGTGTTTCCGAACCCGAGTGCCTCGCCCGGCAACGAGTGGTTCTACTTCGCCCAGGCCGGCACACGCGATCTGGGCGGCTGATCGGCGCCCTGCGCGTCACGCTTGACGAGAGCGGACGAGGCTTCATTCCACGACCCTGTCGGCCCGCAGCATCAGGGACCGGGGAACGTTCAATCCGAGGGCATTTGCGGCGCCGCGATGGATCACCAGCAGGAACCGATTCGACTGCTCAACCGGCAGGTCTGACGGCTTGGCCCCTTTCAGTATCTTGTCGACATACGTGGCAGCCGCTTTGAAGTTGGCTGCGAAGTCGGTCGAATACGAGATCAATCCGCCGGCATCGACGAACTCCGGTGCGCCATAGATGGCGGGAATCCGGTACCGTGCCGCCAGCTCGGCGATTCCACGAGCGTGCGAGTCCGTCACGGCCCCGGCGGCCACGAACAATGTGTCGATCTTTTCAGCTTGCATTGCGGCGAATGCCGCTGGCAATTCCTTTCCGTCGCCCAGCCCGACCGGCCGGAGCGGTATGCCGAACTGCCGCGCCGCGCCCTGCGCTTGTTGCAAGGCCAGGACGTTGGAAGGATCACCGGGCGCATACAGCATCGCCGCACGGGAGGGTTTGCCACCGGTGAGTTCGGCCAGCAACTGGAACCTCTTGGGCATCAATTCGACGTTGTTGGTGGTCATGCCGGTGACATTTCCGCCAGGTCGCGCCAGCGACGACACCAGCTTCGCCCCAACCGGATCGGCGGCGATCGCGATGACAACGGGAATCTGCCGTGTGTGGGTGTGTACCGCCACTGCCGCAAACGTTGTCGCGGCAAACACCACGTCCGGGTTCTGTTCGACCAGTTCACGCGCAAGCCGGTCGACTTCGGCCGTCCTGCCTCCTGCCGATCGGAACACGAACTGGATGTTCTGCCCTTCGACATGCCCGAGGTCGCGCAATCCGCTCTTGAAGGCCTCCAACCGGTCGACAAAATCGGTCGCAGCCCAGGTCTGCAGGATGCCGACACGCGCCATCCTGCCTTGCACCTGAGCGCGAACACCACCAAGGGGCAGGAACAGGGACAGGGCGCGGGCAAGCGCGGCGGCCAGCCACATTCGCCGCGCCTGCCGACGAGATGTCCCGGAATCGGAAAGACCGTCGGAACGAACGCTGCCATCTCCTGCCACGCCCACACCCCGTCGAATGACCAACTGCGCAGCCATGCGTCGGAGCCGTGCCTGAACCCTTTGCGGCGTCCAGCAACGGCGACGGATTGGACGACGATGCCTGGCGCCAACCACGGCGCACGACCCCGATTGGCATGGTGATTCTCGCTGCCGACTTGCAGTTTGCCAATCAACTGTCCACGTTACCGGGCCGGCCACCGCGACGGGGCCTGCCGCAGGATCCATACCTGCCACGGCCACTGGCGCCGACGCGTCGCGGCTCACCCGCGCCACACGATGCCAATGGGCCACGATGCGATCGCGTCCGGTAAATCGACGTAAACCCGGCCGGCCGTGGTTGTCCGATCAATAGTGTTCCGCTACATTACTAACCGATCAGTCATTAACATGCCGTCCACCGCATCTCCGTCCGCAACAAGGCCCGCCGCCACGCACCGGCCGTCGCGTCGCAAGCAGGCGCGGCCGGGTGAGTTGCTGGCCGCGGCGCTCGACCTGTTCGTCGAGAGGGGTTATGCCGCAACCCGGGTCGAGGAAGTGGCACGCCGTGCCGGCGTGTCCAAGGGCACCTTGTTCCTGTATTTCGCGAGCAAGGAAGAACTGTTCAAGGCCGTGGTGCGGGAAAACATCTCCGGC
>JBFIDI010000022.1:0-24003 GCA_041581405.1 Burkholderiaceae bacterium | reverse complement strand
GCGCAGGCCTGCCTGGTCTACCTGGCCAGCCGCTACGACCCCGGCGGCCCTTGGTACCCCGACGATGCGCGCACGCGCGGGCGCATCCAGCTGTGGCTGGCCGCGGCCGACGATCTGACGCGCAGCGTCTCGGCGGCCCGGCTGCACTACAGCTTCGGCCACCCGGCCGACATTCCGGCCTGCGAACGGCTGGGCCACGCGACGCTGCAGCTGCTCGACGACACGCTGGCGCAGCAGCACCACGACGGCGAGGCCTGGCTGGCGGGCGGCAAGGCACCGAGCATCGCCGACATCGCCTGTTTCCCGTATGCCGCTCTGGCCGGCGAGGCACGGCTGGACCTGCGCCGGTATCCGGCGCTGCAGGCCTGGATCCACGCGATGCGCCACCAACCGGGATTCATCGCGATGCCGGGCATCATCGACCCGGCGCTGTAGCAGCGCGCGCCGGGCGGGTGCGCACTACACTGTGCGCTCCCTGAACCATGAAGGACTTGCAGCCATGAAATTGCTGATCACCGGCGGCGGCGGATTTGTCGGCGCGCGACTGGCCCGTACCTTGCTCGCACGCGGCGAACTCGCCGGCCAGGCCATCAAGACCCTGGTGCTGACCGACCAGGTCGCGTCGCCGGCCGACCTGGTCGCCGACAAACGGGTGCAGGACCGCACCGGGCCCTTGTTGTCGCAATGCGAGGCGCTCAAGACCGAGCCGTTCGACGGCGTGTTCCACCTGGCCTCGGCGGTGTCCGGCGAATGCGAACTCGATTTCGAACTCGGCATGCGCTCGAACCTGGACAGCACCCGCGCCTTGCTCGACGCGTTGCGCGCGGCCGGCCAGGCCAGCGGCAAGCCGACACGGTTCGTTTTCTCCAGCTCGGTCGCGGTGTTCGGTCCCGATGCCGCGATTCCGATGCCGTCGCCGGTGGCCGACGACACCTTGCCGGCGCCGCAGTCCTCGTACGGCATCCAGAAGCTGATCTGCGAACACCTGGTCTCGGACTACACGCGCAAGGGCTTCATCGACGGCCGCGCCGCGCGGTTGATGACGGTCTCGGTGCGTCCGGGCCGGCCCAACGCCGCGGCCTCGTCGTTCTTCTCCGGCATCATCCGCGAGCCCCTGGCGGGCGTCGAGGCGATCTGCCCGGTCGACGCCAGCGTGTCGCATCCGCTGGCCTCGCCCGGCAAGACGGTCGAAGGCCTGATCAAGGTGTTCGAGGCCAGTCGCGACGAGTTCCTCGGGAGGCTCGGCATGAACCTGCCGTCGATCAACGTGCGCGTGTCCGACATTCTCGACGCGCTCGAGCAGGTCGCCGGCAAGGCGGTGCGCGAGCGCGTGAAGTTCGTGCGCGACGAGCGTATCGCCGGCATGGTCGCCAACTGGCCGACCGGCGCCACCGCACAACGCGCAACGCGGCTGGGCCTGCACCCGGACGACAGTTTTGCCGACATCATCCGGCAGTACATCGACGACTGCAAGAAGACGCCAGGCGGCGAAGCGGCGCTCAAGGGCCTGGCCTGAGTGGGTCCGGCGGGCGTGTACACGCGCCCGGTGCCCCTGCGGACGTGTGCCATTGCGTTGCGTTCGCCTGCCGAAACGGATGCAGGGTTGTCAGCCTGAACGATTGGGCCTAGGATAGGAGGGCTCCTGGGTGGGCCTATCTCCGCGACAGCGGGAACGCCCGCCCCTCGACACATCGGAGCCCCATCTCTGCCATTCGGCATCCAACAATCAACAAAGGGAAAAACATGCAACACATCACGTCGAGCCGCCGCATGGCTGCGGTCGCTGCAGGTGCATTGCTGGTCGGCGCCTTCCTGAGTGGTCCTGGCGGCGCGATCGCCAAGGACAAGCACGATGGCAATCGATCACACGACCACAAGCACCAGCGGGACAACCGGTTCTATCCACCGGACCAGGCCGGTCCTTACGGCATCGGCCATACCTCGGTGATCCTCACCGACAGCTCGCGCAATCTCAACGGGTCGATGCCCGCATCGGGCAGCGCCCGGCCGCTGCGCCTGGACATCTGGTATCCGACCAGCGTCAAGCCCACCGGGCACATCCGCTACACCTGGAACAACCCGATGTACAACGAGAACCCGGGCAGCACCGTGTTCCCGGGCCTGCCGGATCTGCCCCCGTTGACGGCGCAGGGTGCGCGATCGTTCAACCCCGTGGCGGAGAATGCGCCGCTGGCTTCCGCAAGCTTTCCGCTGCTGATCGCATCACACGGCAATCTGGTCGCGTCGACCAAGAACATGCCCGACACGCTGGAGACGCTGGCCAGCCACGGCTACGTCGTGGCCTCGGTGGAACATACCGGCAACAGCGATGCCTACTACCAGGGCAGCTTCTTCAAGAACTACATCCCCGCCGTGGCGATCGGGCCCAATCCGGTCATGAGCGGCGGCATCGCGACCCGCTCGCGCGACGTGCGTTTCGTCATCGACGCCATCCTGCAGGGCACGCTCGACGACACGACGGGCATGCCGTTCACGCAACGCATCGACGCCGACAAGATCGGCGTGCTGGGGTATTCGCTCGGCGGCCAGACCAGCCTGGCCACCGTCGCCGGCATCGGCTCGGCCGGACTGGCGCCTGACAGCCGGGTCAAGGCGGCGCTGATGAGCGGCGGCAGCAACTGGGGCCTGTTGCTCAAGCCCTCCGACTATGCCAATGCCAAGGTGCCGCTGCTGTTCCTGGGCAACGACACCGGCATCGCCTACAACGACTTCAACCTGTTCAGCAACAGTCCCGTGAAATACCTGGCCGATATCGCCGGCATCGCGCACCATACGGCGGGATACCAGTCGAGCTGGTGCCAGGACTTCCGCAACTCCATGGTGACGATCAAGCCCGGCATCAACGGCCAGGTGTTCACCAATCCGACCGCGCTCGACCCCTCGGACATCGCCAACTTCATCTTCGACTCGACCTTCTATTTCACCTACACCGGGTCGCGCCAGGCCGGTGTCTATGAGTATTGCGATGCGTCGGTGTTCGACGACATCAGCGATGCCCAGCTGGAGTCGGTGTTCTTCGGTCCGTCCGACATCGTCGCGGTGAAGAACGAGTTGCAGCCGCTGATGCCGCTCAAGCCCGAGGTGTCGCTGGGCGAGATCACCCGGCTGACCAACTGGTATGCCGTGTCGTTCTTCAACCAGTCGCTCAAGGACGACAAGCGCTACGACAAGTACCTGAAGGACACCGGATTCCAGCGCAAGGAAAACCCGTTGGTGGACTTCACCAGCAGCTGCCTCAAGCAGAAGGAGCATCCGCTCGACCTGCTGCCCGGCGACAAGATCAGCTTCGTGCCCCAGGGCCATAACGGCTACCGCGTCAGCGTCAAGTCGGGCCAGCCCCTGTACGACAAGGGACCGACCAAGCTGCGTTCGAGCGGCAATGCCAGTGTCTACCTGAGCTACCCGGACTTCTCCTTCTGGGTTCCGGGCCAGCGCGATCCGGTCCGCACGCTGATCGTCAGCGAAGACGGCGCGATCACGACGCGCACCGCAGCGGCGTACAGCGGCATCGACGAAAACGGCTCGCCGTGGTTCATGCGCGGCCAGTTGCTGCTGAGCAACCGCTTCACGATCGCCGCGCTGATGAAGAACCTCGACAGCGGTGCCTTCAGCGCCACCGATCGCGGCGTGTTCGGTTACCACGATGCCGCCAACCAGCGTGTCGTCGTGACCTACTGGAACGTGCCCGCAGCCGGAACGGCGGAACCCAACACCGTGCAGGTCGCGATCCATGCCGGCGGCACGATCGAGATCATCATCGGCGAGTTGTCCGCCACCGGGCCGGCGAACTCGCCGGTGGTCCTGGGAACCATCGGGGTGGCAACCGGCGAGACCCAGGCCAAGGACTTGCGCAAGGTCAAGCAGATCGACTTCAGCAAGATGCGCGACCGCAAGAAGCCCGACTACATGCGCCTGGACGCACGGAACGCGATCTACGAGCAATACGTCGCCGCTTCGATGGGCAGCTGCGGCAAACACGCGCGGCACCACGACGACGACTGAGCGCAAGCACTGCGCAAACCGGGGGCCGCTGCGACACACGCGTGCAGCGGCTCCGCGGCCTGCCCGCATGCCCCGGCGACAGGCCCGGGCCATGCGGGCCGCCGGATCAATGCAGCAATCGCCCGGACACGGGCGGCTGCACCTGTGCGTCCCCCGCAACCGGCGCCCGCCGGCATGCACACCGACTCGACCAATGCTGGCGCAACCGGGCCAGCACCATCCTGAATTCGCCCGACAGCAAGGGGTGCACCGACAGACGGTCGAGATTGGAAACGATCTTGGCAGGCAGGTGCTCGCAGGCGCTCGGACTTTGCGCGGCGGTCATCAACACCAGGGTGCCGGACAACAAGGGTTCGATATCGGCTGCGGCACTGGGAACGGGATCGGACATGGCATGACTCTGGAATGACATGAGACCAGTGTAATGCGAACCATTCTCAACAACAACCCGCAAGCAAGACCCTGCCGGTGTTGTTGCTTCTGCCCGTTTCCGTGGCGCCGCACGGCGCCGCGGCCAACGATCATCGACCCACGTGCCGCGCGGCCACAGCCGTTCGGCAGCCTGCCGCGATCGCCCCGTCGATAATGGCCGGCCCAGGTGCCGTGTCGTCGTGACCCGGCTCCGACGAACCGACGGAGACCCTCCATGTTGCTCGATGCCGATGAATGCCAGTTGGTGCTGGTCGACTACCAGACGCGGCTGATGCCGGCCATCGCCGACGCGCCGGCCGTGCTGGCCAACGCCGTACGCCTGACCCGCATGGCCCAGGCGCTGCAGGTCCCCGTCCGGGCCACCGAACAGAACCCGTCCAAACTGGGCGCCAGCGATCCGGCGCTCGGCGCGGCACTCACCGAAGCCCGCGCCCATGTGTTGCCCAAGATGGCGTTCAGCGCCTGCGGCGACGGCCTGCTCGAGGTGCTGCGCCCCGCGCCGCGCAAGAGCGCGCAAGGCGGTAACGCCCGCAGCCTGCCCAAGCACCTGCAAAAGGCGGTGCCCGAGGCGGCGCCGGCCCGCAACACCGTCGTCATCGCCGGCGTCGAGGCCCATGTGTGCCTGCTGCAGACGGCGCTGGAACTGCTCGAGGAAGAATTCGAGGTCTGGGTCGTCACCGATGCCTGCGGCTCGCGCACCGAACGCAACCGCGACGCGGCCTACGACCGGCTGGCCGGCAACGGCGCCGAACTGGTCACGACCGAGATGGTGGCGTTCGAGTGGCTGCGCAGCGCCGACCACCCGCTGTTCCGCGACATCCAGGCGCTGATCAAATAGACGGGCGGCAGCTGCCGCCGCGGTTATTTCGCCATCGAGCAGTGGCCGCCGCTGACCACCTGGCCGGATCCGGCCGCGATCAGCGGAGGTTCCTGGCGCAGGTCCACCGGCGCCGACGTCGACCAGTCCCAGGCCAGGAAGGACACCAGGCCGAGCCAGAACACGGCCTGCCAGAGGCGGCGGGACGATGGAGATGATGAAGAGGAAGTCATCGTGCGCTCCCGTCTTCTTCAATAGCGGTAGTGCCGACGCACGCGCACCCCGACCAGCGATCCGGCGAATGCCAGCGGCACCCACAACCAGCCATGCAGGCTGCCGGTGGAGATGTCGCTGAGCATGGCGCCGATGTTGCAGCCGAAGGCCAGCCGCGAGCTGTAGCCGAGCAGGAAGCCGGCCACGAGACCGACGATCCACTGCTGGCGGTCCAGCGGCTTGCCGGCGTTGCCACCACCGGCCTTGGCCGAGATCCACAAGGCGCCGCCCAGGATGCCGACGTTGGTGATCGTCGTCACGTCCATCAGCACGGTCTGGGTCAGGCGCTGCGTATTGCCCTCCTGGCCCCAGAACATGTTGGCCGCCGGATCGAACAGGCCCAGGCCCATCGACACCTTGGCCGCCCACAGGCCGAAGCCGTACACGACACCCCAGGGCTGGCCCGCCAGCAGCAGGTTCAGCGTGGCCAGGCCCGCCAGCACCACCGCACCCCAGATCCAGCGCCGCGCGATCCACTGGCGTCCGGGCCCGACCCAGGCACGCACCAGCAGCAACGTCAGCGCCAGCAGCACCAGGGTCAGCGCCAGCGCCCCGCCGGTGCCGAACTGCTCACCCAAGGCCACCGGTTCGATCTGACCCAGCGCCAGCCAGCGGTCCAGGTGCACCGAGCCCAGGAAACTGCCGAGCGCGAACAGCGGCAGGATGCCCATGTTCAGCGGCACGCCCAGGCCGGCCTTGTACAAGGTGCCCGAACCGCAGCCGTCGGCGATCTGCATCGTCAGCCCGAACACGAACGCACCCAGCAGCAGGCTCACGCTGGGCGGCCCGAGCGCGGCATGCAACTCGGGGAACACGCCGAGCAGCGGCAAGGCCGCCAGGCTGGCCAGCGCCAGCAGCAAGACCTGGCCGGCGACGCCTTGCGGGTCCTTCTGCTCGATCAGCTGGCGCCAGCCGGTGGTGAAACCGAAACGGGCGCCGGCCAGCGCCATGCCCATGCCGACACCGACGAGCAGCAACACCGCCTGGCGGATCGACACGGACAACGCGAGAAACACGAAAAAGGCGGCCAGCACGGCCGCCAGGGGAAGGCGCTTCACGATGCGGCTGCCGTCACTTGAAGGTCTTGTTGGCCCAGAGCTTCGCGTCGATCACCAGCTGCGCGACACGGCTGGGCACGTTGTCCATCGGCAGGTTGGGATCACGCGACCACTCCGTCATCGATGCCGGATACAGCTTGACGTTCGTCTGGCCCAGCACCTCGGACATCGCGAACCAGTTGGTCGCCGCCCAGTGACCGGTGTTGCAGAACGACACGGTCTGCTTGGCCGGATCGATCGGGCTCGCGGCCGCGATCTGCCGTGCCTGGCTCTCCGGCACGAACACCGCGCTGCCGTCGACGAACCACTTGTCGTGGCGCAGGTTCACCGCGCCGGGCAAGGTGCCGGGCACCTTGGCCATGGGCGCACGGGTCTCGCCGTTGAAGAACGACGCCGGGCGGGCGTCGATCAGCACCGCATCGCCGGACTTGACGCGTTGCGCCACCTCCTGCGTGGTGGCGATCAGCGACATGTCGAGCGCGGGCTCGTAGTTGCTGGTCGGCACCAGCACGTTCTCCTTGTTCAGCGGCAGCTTGGCGCCGGTCCAGGCCTTGACGCCGCCGTTGAGCACCGACAACTCCTTCAGGCCCAGCGCCTTGAGCGTCCAGTACACCCGCGCCGAGGCGCCGAAGTCACTGGCATCGGCGCCGCTGGACACCACGACCGCATGGACCGACGGACCCAGGCCCAGGTTTTGCACCAACTCCTTGAGCTTGGGCAGCGGCGGCAATTCACCGGGATTGGTGGCCGGGCCGCGCCAATGCACGTAAGGCGCATTCACCGAGCCGGGAATGTGATCGGCCAGATAGACCTTGGACTCGCGGATGTCGATCACGCGCACGTTCGGATCGGCGAGTTTGGGTTGCAGTTCCTGCGGCGACAACAAGGGCTGGGCCGCGAAGCCATGGATGGCGAACGCCAGGCCGGACAAGAGGATGGACAGGGATTTCATGGTTCTACTCGGATCGCAAAGCGCTCGATTCTCTGGCGCGATGGCTGCCGAGGGAACGATTTCCTTTTTTGATGCTTATGTCGGATTCGGCATAAGGCGCGCCCGAATTAGCATTGTCCGCATCCGAGACCGTGCATCTGACCGGATGCGCGTTCGTCGCGGACAAGGGAAAGGTCGCCGGCAAGGTCTGCGCATCTGGCGGCGGAGACGCTGTCGGTCGCTGCAAGCGGGCGAGTGTCCCCGCGCGTTCCGGCGCAGGACCTCACACATCCCGCGCGCGCAGACAGGCACCAAATTGAGGACATCGATTGGGTTGCGGCGCGCGGGCCGGACTACATTTCAACCCGATGTCCCGGCTTGACGACAAGGAGCATCAGGTCGTGCAAACAATGCCCTCGGGCAGCATGCGCTTGCAAGGGGCGAAACGAGGTGCGCAGGCCCACCATGTCGTTTGGGCTGTCAAGACCAAAGCGAACCCAAAGACAAGGATGGAGGGTGGTCCATGAGCACAACCAAGGTGGTGGCGCCGCTACAGTCGCATATTGCCAGCCAGATCCTGACAATGCGCGGTCAGCGCGTCATGCTGGATGCCGAACTGGCAACACTGTACGGGGTAGAAACCAAGGTGCTGGTGCAGGCCGTCAAACGCAACATCGAGCGGTTTCCGGCTGACTTCATGTTTCGGCTCGATGCCGAGGAGTTCGCGGCTTTGAGGTCACAAGCCGTGACCTCAAACCTTGGAAGAGGCGGCAGACGCTACGCGCCGTATGCCTTTACCGAGCAGGGCGTGGCCATGTTGTCTTCGGTGCTGAACAGCCCGCGCTCCATCGCCATCAATATCGAGATCATGCGGGCCTTTGTGCAAATGCGCGCGATGGCTACCTCGCACCAAGACTTGGCGAAACGGCTGGCTGAACTCGAGGACAAGACGGAGGTGCTGGCGATGCAGCACGACATGTTCAGCCACAACACCCGCGCACAACTCAAGAAGCTGTTCAACGCCATACGCGAGTTGATGACTCCGCCCGATCCGCCCAAGCGGCCTATCGGGTTCGTCACGCCCGAGGACAAGAAGGGCAGCAAGGGGCGAAAGAAATAGCATCTTCGACCATAGGAGCTTCCTGATCGAGTGTTGTACGCCGCTGCGGTCCACCAAGTGTTGACATGATGAGAAGTCCGTCAGGGGCAATCATCGAACCCGGATTCCCACCAACGTGGCAGTAGGTATCAGTGCCTCCCGCCAACTCTATGGGATCGGATTGCACAGACATCCGCCCTTGTACAGGTTCGTCGTAGCATCCAAAAGACGTCGTAGTCACATTCGGCATCGGTAGCCATCTGGGTATCGGGATTGCCTCGGTAGCTGAGGCAGTCGGCTTGGTTGAAGTATCGGGGAGAAGTTGACCTGACCCGCTGAACTCACTTCGATCCCGAAGCAGAAGGATCCTGCCCCGGAGCAATCGACTTGACCTCTACAGACCCAGGACGGGCTTCGTCACCTACACGCATGACGAACCAAGTTGCCACGGCGGCAATGCAGATGAAGAGGCCCACAGCAATGCCAGCTCTCAGGCGCATGTCAGAGCCCCCCATCGCCAGAAACGTGACAAGGGCAACTAAAGCAGCGAGAACATAGGCGACTGTCATAGGTTGCAAGCCGCAGGACCAATACCCGACTTCATGAGCTTGTCGTATTGCTCCCGCGCCCGATCTGCCCAACTCTGGCAGTTATTGGTCGCAAGGTTGTACTTGCCAGTCGAAGCAGCCTGCGCGGCCATTCGCATCACGCAGTCATTGAATTTGCCGGGGAGGCGCCTGTAGCCAGTCGGGAACAGTTCTCTCTGCAGCTTCGAGTCGCCAAAGAATCCGACATTCGCAGGTAGCTTGCCATCTTCGAAGAACAACTGCTCATGGGCGATCGCTGTGTTCGACCAGTTATCCAGAGGGTTGTTTGACAGCGGGCCGAGCCACGCGAGACCTTGCAACGGGCGGACACCGAAGTAGGCAAGCCCCATCGGATCAACGTAGCTAACCGGGTTCCCCCCAACGTAGCTGTAAGTATTGATGCCCCCGGCAAGCCCTATAGGATCGGATTGCACATGTCGCCCTACCCAGCAGCCGTACTCACGCTTCCGTCCGCACGCAGTCCGCACGCGACGCAGACACCTGCAACAGCTCGCGCTACGCACGCATCAACCCGCCGAGTACCGCAACACCACCACCTTGCGACGGAAACACGTCCGCCAGCCGATCGCCCGGAATGCCAAGATGATCCCGCAACACCCCCATCGCCACCGACCGCAGATCCGTCGTCGGCCGCAGGTCCCGACCTTCGTGCAGCTGCGCGGGTGCCAGCCCCGGCCAGTCGGAGATGACGCGGCCGCCGTGGACGGCGCCACCGACCAAGAAGGCCGCGCCGCCCACGCCGTGGTCGCTGCCCTGGGTGCCGTTGGACGCCACGGTGCGGCCGAACTCGCTCATTACCAGCACCACCGTCTCGCGCCAGAGCGGGCCCAGGCCGTCGCGCAAGGCGGCTATGCCCCGATCGAGTTGCGTCAGGTTGTTCGACAAAGCGCCCAGCGGCGCCATCTGGTTGACATGGGTATCCCAGCCACCGAGTTCGCACATCGCAACCCG
The DNA here is from genome assembly GCA_041581405.1 of Burkholderiaceae bacterium. Lineage (GTDB taxonomy): Bacteria > Pseudomonadota > Gammaproteobacteria > Burkholderiales > Burkholderiaceae_C > CAISIP01. The sequence continues at coordinate 13,811 of JBFIDI010000022.1, read as the reverse complement.
AGCACCCTGCGGCGCGGCCAGGAACCGCGCGGCGGCCGCCATCATGTTCGGAAACGGACCGCCGGCCGGGGTGCGCGGACCACGTGCCAGCGCATTGCCGCGCAAGGCGTTCTCGAACGCCATCGCCATGGCCGGGTCGGTGTCGCGGTACATCGCGGCCAGCCGGCTGATGGTGTCGCGCTGCGGCGGCGGCAGCAGCGACGGTGACCACGACGTGACCGGCACCGCGCCGCGCATCAGCAGCGGCATGTGGCTGTTCAGCGCCACGCCCAGGCCCTTGCCGGCGCCCGGCAGCAGGGCCAGCGCGCGGTTGAGCCAGCCGCTGTCGAGTGCATAGGGTTGCTCGGCGCCGTTCTCGAGCACGTTCTGGCCGTCGAAATGCGAGCGGTCACGGTAGGCCGTGGCCGCCGCATGGATGACCGCCATCTCGCCTTGCGCATACAGGGCCGCGAGCTGCTGCAGGTTGGGGTGCAGGCCGAAAAAGCCGTCCAGCGGCAATGCCCCGCCAGGCGCGCCCGGCGCCGGCACCGCCAGCTGCGCGCGCGCCGACATCCAGTGCGGATCGCCGAACGCCGGCACCGCCGACAGGCCGTCCATGCCGCCGCGCAACAGCACGACGACCAGGCGCCGCTGCGTGGCGGCGGCGGCCAGCACCGGCAGCGGCGCGAGCCCCAGGGCCGTCAGGCCGGCGGCCGATGTGATGATGAATTGGCGTCGAGCGACCATGGTGCGTGTCACCTCCGTTGGAATTCGGCGCTGGCCAGCAGCAGCGTCAGGCCCTGGGTCGGGCTCTCGGCGCGTTCGATCGCCTGCAGCGTCGCCGCCGACACGGTGTCGCCCAGCAGCTCACGCGCCAGTGCCGCCGGCGCCAGGGTGCCGGACGCGGCGGCGGCCGCGGCTTCGCCGGCCCACAAGAAACGTTTCCACACCGCGTCGGCGCCCAGCCACTCGGCCTCGACGTCGGGCCAGCCATTGGGGCCGGGCGGGTTGTAGACCACCTGGCCGAGATTGGCCAGCGTGCGCTGCAGCCGCGTCGCGTCGATGTCCAGCCCCGGCAGGCCGCGTGCGGCCGAGACCAGGTATTCCTGCGGCGTCTTGAACTTCTGCAGCGGCTGCAACAGGCTGTGAGGCAGGTCGACCAGCGCGGCGCAGACCCGGGCCAGGTCGCCGTCGGTGTCCAGGAATACGGACGCCAAGCGCTCCACCACCTCCGGCGGCGGATCGTCGGCGACGAAATGGCGCGCCAGCTTGGTCGCGAGGAAACGCGCCGTCGACGGATGCGCCGCCAGCGCGCGCAGCGCCGCCTCGCCCTGCGCCACGCCCGGCTGCGCGTACGCCACGCCAAGCAGGCGATGCACGCCGGGCTCGTGGGCATCGGGATCGAAATCGAACAGACCCGGCCCGTTGTGCCGACCCTGCAGCGTCAGCCGGGCATACGACACCCGGGGCGGGCGCGCAATCGTCCAGCCGGTGATGATGCGCGCCAGGCTGGTCACGTCGGCCTGGTCGTAACCCCCGCGCGCACCGAGCGTTTGCAGCTCGAGGATCTCGCGCGCCAGGTTTTCGTTCAGGCCGATGCTGCGCGGAATCGCGAAGTCCTGCTGCGCCGGACGGCGGCGCAACACCGGATTTTGCGCCAGCGCCGAATTCGGCCCGATCGACAACAGGTTGTCGAGATAGAACAACATCGCCGGATGTTTCGTCGACGCCAGCAACATGTCGACGAAACGCCCTGTCACGTGCGGACGGATGACGTCGCGCTCGAACGACGGCGGCATCGCGATCGCGCCGGGCTTGGCACCCGAGACGACGAAATGGTTGCTCCAGAAATGCACCAACCGCTCGAAGAACGGCCGCTCGGTGGCCACAGCCACGTCGAACCGGGCCTTGAGCGCCCGCGCATGGCGCGGACCGAACAGCTGCTTGAAGCTGCCCTCGACCGACAAGCCGTCGGCACCGGAACGGGACATGCCCGGCCCTGGGGCACGCATCGACGTGGACGTTTCCTCGTCCGTGGCCCCGGCCATGGAGCCGGCGTCCGTTGCCGGCCGCCGGTCGGCCAGCTCGGAGCGCATCGTGGCCGGATCCATGCCCCGGGCGCGTGCCGAACGCGCCAGCTGCGCCGTCCATTTGCGGAACGCACCGAGGTCGTCCACGGTCGACGGCAGCGCCGCCATCGGCGCCGGCAGCGCCGTCTCGGGACGCAGCTGCGCGTGCAGCCAGCCGCGCGGGTCCGGGCGCACCACGGCCATCTCGCCCGGCCGGGCACCCAGGCCGAAACGGTTGAGGGCCACGGTGGCCGTCATGGAATTCAAGGACATCGGCAGGCACCCCCGGCACGGCATGTGATGTTGGTAAAGTGTAGGGTGGCCGGACCGAAGAAAAATGTCTTCTCGGTAAAGCACAGGTCGATGTCCGCTGGCCAGGATCGTCGTACCCGAGGGTCTGGCCTGCCTGCTGCATGCGCGCGCAGTCCAGTCCCAGGCACTCCATCCAACATGCGATTTTCTGAACTTCTGATCATCGGTGGTGCGTCCCTGACCCTGGTCGGCTGTGCGCTCCCGCGCGTCGACGCCGACGCGCCGCCACCGCTCGCAGCCACGGCGCCGACACACTGGCAGGCCCCGTTGCCCCACAACGGCACGGTCAGCGACCTGACCCGCTGGTGGCAGGATCTCGGCGACCCGCTGCTGGTCGACCTGCTGGACGCCGCGCAACAGGCCAGCCCGTCGCTGGCCAGCGCGCACGCGCGTGTGGTCCAGAGCCGCGCGGCGCTGCGCCAGGCCCGGGCGGCGCAAGGGCCCGTGCTCGACGGCTCGGCCAGTGCCGCGCGCTCCGACACCATCGTCGGCAGCCCGCCCACGACCACGCTGCAGGCCGGGGTTGCCGCATCCTGGGAGATCGACGTATTCGGCGCCAACCGCCTGGCCAGCGAAGCGGCGCAGGCGCGGCTGGACCGCGCCGAGGCCGCGTGGCATGACGCAAGGGTGCTGGTGGCGGCCGAAGTCGCCAGCCGCTATTTCAACCAGCGCGCCTGCGAACAGCAGCGCCGCATCGCCCAGGCTGACGCCCAGTCGCGCCAGGAGACGGCCCGGCTCAGCGACCTGACCTTCAAGGCCGGATTCACGCCCAGCGGCACCGCCGCACTGGCGCGTGCCGCAGCCAGCGACGCCAACGGCCGCGTCCTGCGCCAGGCGGCCTTGTGCTCCCTGGGCATCAAGGCGCTGGTGGCCCTGACCGGCCTGCCGGAGGCCACGCTGGCCCGGCGCCTGGAACAGGCCCCCCCGACGCTGGCGCCCGACGCGCGGCTGGTCGTGTCGTCGTTGCCGGCCGACACGCTGGCGCAACGACCCGACCTCTTCGCCGCGCAACGCGACATCGCCGCGGCCCGCGCCGAGCTCGGCGGCGCGCAGGCGCAGCGTTACCCCCGCATCGCCCTGTCCGGCTCCATCGGCGCGCTGCACTACAACGCCGCCGGCAGTTCCGGCGAGATGGCGACCTGGTCGATCGGCCCGCTGGCGCTGAGCGTGCCGCTGTTCGATGGCGGCCGGCGCGAGGCCGGCGTGACGGCGGCCCAGGCGCGGTACGAGGAGTCGGTCGCGTTGTACCGTGCGCAGGTGCGCCAGGCGGTGCGCGAGGTCGAACAGGCGCTGGTCACCTTGCAAAGCACCCAGGCGCGCGTGGCCGACGCGACGACCGCCGATGCCGGTTACCGGGCCTGGCAGGACGCCACCGAGGCCCGCTACCAGGGCGGCCTGGCCAGCCTGGCCGAACTCGAGGACGCGCGCCGCACCCGCCTGGCCGCGGCCGACGCGCTGGTGGCGCTGCGACTCGAACGCATTCAGGCCTGGATCGACCTGTACCGCGCTGCCGGAGGGGGATGGACACGACCTGCCGCCACCCCCGGCCAATCCTGACGGCACGGCCACCCGCCGCACGCCGACACCCGACAACCGCACCATGAGTACGACACGATGAGTTCGACCTTCAAACGCAACACCCTGCTCGTTGCCGCGCTGGCCTTGGGCGCCGCCGCCGCCATCGCGCTGTGGACACGCAACAGCAACGCCGACGAGGCGGCATCGGCAACGCCCGAGCCGGCGGCCACCGCCAAACCCGCGTTGACCGTCACCGCGGTACGCCCGCAGCTCGGCCGGCTGCCGATGCAGCTGCGCGCCAACGGCAGCATCGCCGCCTGGCAGGAGGCCAGCGTCGGCACCGAGGCCAACGGCCTGCGCCTGTCCGAGCTGCGCGCCGGCATCGGCGACGTGGTGCGCGCCGGCCAGGTGCTGGCCACCTTCGATGCCGCCTCGGTGCAGGCCGACGTCGCGCTCGCACGCGCCCAGCTGCAGGAAGCCCAGGCCAATGCGCTGGAGGCGGCGGGCAACGCCGAACGCGCCCGCACGCTGAAGGATTCCGGTGCGCTGAGCACGCAGCAGATCAACCAGTACCTCACGCTGGAGCAGACGGCCCAGGCCCGCGTGGCCGCGGCCAAGGCCGCGCTCGACGTGCAGCAGCTGCGGCTCAAGCACGGGCAGGTGCTGGCGCCCGACCATGGCGTGATCACGTCGCGTTCGGCCACGATCGGCGCCGTCGTGCCGGCCGGCACCGAGTTGTTCCGCATGATCCGCCAGGGGCGGCTGGAATGGCGTGCCGAGGTCACGTCAAACGAACTCGGTCGCATCAAGCCGGGCACACCGGTACTGGTCACGGTGGCCAGTGGCGCGGAGGTGCGCGGCAAGGTCCGCACCATCGGCCCGACCGTGGACAACCAGACCCGCACCGCGCTGGTCTATGTCGACCTGCCGTCGACGAAGGACCTGTCCGGCCCGGCCAAGCCCGGCATGTTTGCGTCCGGGTCGTTCGAACTCGGCGACTCCAGCGCGTTGCTGGTGCCGCAGACCACGCTGGTGATGCGCGACGGCTTCAGCTACGTCTACAAGCTCGGCGACGACAACCGGGTCTCGCGCATCAAGGTGCAGACCGGGCGCCAGGCCGGCGACCAGGTGGAGATCACCAGCGCGTTCGACGCCGATGCCCGGCTGGTTGCCACCGGCGCGGGTTTTCTGAACGAAGGCGACCTGGTGCGGGTCGTGGATGCCGCCGGCAACACGTCCGCGGCCCCCGTCACGTCGGCATCGCGCTGAGGCAACGGCCATGCTCAACGTATCCTCCTGGTCGATCCGCAATCCGATTCCGGCGGTGATGCTGTTCGTGCTGCTGTGTTTCGCCGGCGTGTTGTCGTTCAACGCGATGAAGGTGCAGCAGTTCCCGGACATCGACCTGCCCACCGTCACCGTCAGCGCGCAGCTGCCCGGCGCCGCGCCGGCCCAGCTCGAGACCGAGGTCGCGCGCAAGCTCGAGAACTCGATCGCCTCGGTGCAAGGCCTCAAGCACATCTATACCAAGGTGCAGGACGGCAACGTCACGCTCACCGCCGAGTTCCGGCTGGAAAAGCCGGTGCAGGAGGCGGTCGACGACGTGCGTTCGGCCGTCAGCAAGGTGCGCAGCGACCTGCCCGGCGACCTGCGCGACCCCATCGTCAACAAGCTCGACATGGCGGCGCAGCCGGTGCTGGCCTTCACGGTGCGCTCGATCCCGCGCGCCGGTGTCGCCGGCATGGACGACGAGGCCTTGTCCTGGTTCGTCGACAACGAGGTCACGCGCAAGCTGCTGGCGGTGCGCGGCGTCGGCGGCGTGACCCGCGTGGGCGGCGTCAACCGCGAGGTGCGCGTCGCCCTCGACCCGATGCGGCTGCAGGCGCTGGGCGCTACCGCGGCCGACATCTCGCGCCAGCTGCGCCAGATGCAGCAGGAAAGCGCCGGCGGCCGCGTCGATGTAGGCGGCGGCGAGCAGCCGGTGCGCACCATCGCCACGGTGCAGACGGCGCAGCAACTCGGCGCGCTGCAGCTGGCCTTGTCCGATGGCCGGCGCATCCGGCTCGACGAGGTCGCCACCGTCTCCGACACCATTGCCGAACCGCGCGCCGCGGCGCTGCTCGACGGCCAGCCGGTCGTGGGTTTCGAGGTCTCGCGCAGCAAGGGCGAGAGCGAGGTCACGGTGGGCGCGGCGGTACAGCAGGCGCTGGCCGAACTGCAGGCCGCGCATCCGGACATCGAACTCACCGAGTCGTTCAACTTCGTCGAGCCGGTGCAGGAGGAATACACCGGCTCCATGCACCTGCTGTACGAAGGCGCGGTGCTGGCGGTGCTGGTGGTGTGGCTGTTCCTGCGCAACGTGCGCGCGACCTTCGTGTCCGCGGTGGCGTTGCCGCTGTCGGTGATCCCGGCCTTCGCCGGCATGTACCTGCTGGGTTTTTCCGTCAACGTGATCACGCTGCTGGCGTTGTCGCTGGTGGTCGGCATCCTGGTCGATGACGCCATCGTCGAGGTGGAGAACATCGTGCGCCACCTGCGCATGGGCAAGACGCCGTACCAGGCGGCCATGGAGGCCGCCGACGAGATCGGCCTGGCAGTGATCGCCACCACGTTCACGCTGGTCGCGGTGTTCCTGCCCACAGCCTTCATGAGCGGCGTGGCCGGCAAGTTCTTCAAGCAGTTCGGCTGGACGGCCTCGCTGGCCGTGGTGGCCTCGCTGGTGGTGGCGCGCATGCTCACGCCGATGATGGCGGCCTATATCCTCAAGCCGATCAAGGGCGAGCACAAGGAACCGGGCTGGATGAAGCTGTACATGCACATGGCCGCGTGGTGCCTGCGGCACCGCTTCCTGACCATGCTCGGCGCCACCGCGTTCTTCATCGGTTCGGTGATGCTGATCCCGCTGCTGCCGACCGGCTTCATCCCCGCGGACGACAACTCGCAGACCCAGGTCTACCTGGAACTGCCGCCGGGATCGACGCTGCAGCATACGCTGCGCGCCGCCGAGCAGGCGCGCCTGCTGGTCACCGGCGTCGAACACGTCAAGGGCGTCTACACGACGATCGGCGGCGGCACCGCCGGCGCCGACCCGTTCGCGCCCCAGGGTTCGGGCGAGGTGCGCAAGGCCACGCTGACCGTGAAGCTGACCGAACGCGGCACCCGGCCGCGCAAGCAGGTGATCGAGAACCACATGCGCGCCGCGCTCGAGCGCCTGCCCGGCGCGCGCAGCAAGGTCGGCCTGGGCGGTTCGGGCGAGAAATACATCCTGGTGCTGACCGGCGACGACCCGGTGGCGCTGCAAAAAGCCGCGCTGGCGGTCGAGAACGACCTGCGCACCATTCCCGGCCTGGGCAGCGTGGCCTCCAGCGCCAGCCTGATCCGGCCCGAGATCGCGGTGCGCCCGGACTTCGCGCGCGCCGCCGACCTGGGCGTGAGCAGCGCCGCGATCGGCGACACCTTGCGCATCGCCACGCTGGGCGACTACGACGTCGCCCTGCCCAAGCTCAACCTGTCGCAACGCCAGGTCCCGATCGTCGTGCGGCTGCAGGACTCGGCACGCGGCAACCTGGCACTGCTCGAACGCCTGGCGGTGCCGGGCACGCACGGGCCGGTCATGCTGGGCCAGGTCGCGACGCTGGAGATGACCGGCGGGCCGGCCGTCATCGACCGCTACGACCGGGCGCGCAACGTCAATTTCGAGATCGAACTCTCGGGCCTGCCGCTGGGCGACGTCAAGGCCCAGGTCGATAAGCTGCCGGCCGTCAAGCAGCTGCCGCCCGGCGTGAAGATCATCGAGATCGGCGACGCCGAGGTGATGGGCGAACTGTTCGCCAGTTTCGGCCTGGCCATGCTGACCGGCGTGCTCTGCATCTACATCGTGCTGGTGCTGCTGTTCAAGGACTTCCTGCATCCGGTGACCATCCTGTGCGCGTTGCCGCTGTCGCTGGGCGGGGCCTTCGTCGGGCTGCTGCTGACCGACAAGAGTTTCTCGATGCCCTCGCTGATCGGCCTGATCATGCTGATGGGCATCGCGACCAAGAACTCCATCCTGCTGGTCGAATACGCCATCGTCGCGCGGCGCGACCACGGCCTGTCGCGCATCGACGCGCTGCTCGACGCCTGCCACAAGCGCGCGCGGCCCATCGTCATGACCACGCTGGCCATGGGCGCGGGCATGATGCCGATCGCGCTCGGGCTGGGCGTGGCCGACGCCAGCTTCCGCTCGCCGATGGCGATCGCGGTGATCGGCGGCCTGATCACGTCCACCGTGCTCAGCCTGCTGGTGGTGCCGGCAGTGTTCACCTACATCGACGACGTCGGCAACGGCTGGCGCCGGCTGCGGCACTGGCTGCAACGCCGGCCCGGCCGGCACGACGACGCCCCACCGGCCATCGGCGACCCCGCCGCGGCAGGAGCCCCCGCTGCGCGGGCCTGACGGTCACCTGGCCTGGGCGGGCCTGTGCAGCGCGCTGGCCCTGGCCAGCCTGGCCGCACAGGCCAGCGCGCGCCCGCTGGCGCTGGTGTGGCATGCAACGGCATGGCCGCAGCACCCGTGGATGTTGTGGACCGCCAGCCTGGTGCACCTGTCTTCGGCCCATCTGCTGGTCAACCTCGGCGGCCTGCTGGTGCTCGCCGTGCTCGGCGTGTTGCTGCGCGCGCAGTGGCCGGCCACGCTGGCCGTGGTGCTGGCCTGGCCGCTGGGCACGCTGGCGCTGGCGGCCTGGCCGCACCAGGTCACCTGGTACGCCGGCATGTCCGGGCTGCTGATGGCGATGCTGGCGGTGCTGTCCGTGCACGCCTGGCGCCCGGGTTCGCGCATGGCCTCGGCCGTGTTGCTCGCGGCGCTGGGGCTCAAGCTGCTGGCGGAAGCGGCCTGGTCGCAACCGCTGGCATTCGATCCGTTGTGGGGGTTCAACGTGGTCAACGCGGCACACCTGAGCGGCGCGCTGGCCGGCGCCGGCTGCGCCGCGTTGTTGCGCGCGGCATGGCCGGCAACGGCCTCGGGTACGAAAAGCAGCGCACCGGCCGACGAGCGTTGATCCTGGATCCACCAGCCGGTCCATTGCCGGCCAGCCGGTCGGCAGGACCGGTCCCGCATCAGGACCTGGCCGGCACGCGTCGCAGGTTCAGCAGGTTGCCGGCCAGGATCAGCCCGGTGCCCAGCACCATCAACAGGTCGATCTGCTCGGCATAGATGGCCCATCCGGCCAGCGCGGTCAGCGGCACGCGCAGGAAATCCATCGGCACGATCACCGTCGCCTGCGCGTGGCGCATCGCGCGGGCCATGCAGTAGTGCGAGAAGGTGCCGCAGAAGGCGATCACGACCAGCCAGCCCCAGACCGTCGGCGACGGCCAGCGCCAGGTCGCCAGCGCCGGCCAGGCGCCGAGCACCGACTGCACGACCAGCATCCAGAACATGATGCGGGTCGCGTCCTCGGTGCGCGTGAGCAGCTTGACGAAGATCACCGACACCGCGAACCCGACCGCCGCGGCCAGCGCAATCGCCTGCCCCGGGCTGACGCCGGCCTGGGCCGGACGCACGATCAGCACGACACCGATCACGCCCAGCGCCACCGCGGCGGACTTCCAGCGGTTGAGCGACTCGCCCAGGAACGCCGCGGCCAGCAGCAGGGTCCAGATCGGCATCGTGAACTCGAGCGCGACCAGTTGCGCCAGCGGGATCAGGGTCAGCGCATAAAGCCACGCATATTGGGCGCCGTAATGCACGGTGTTGCGCACCAGATGCAAGCCGGGCCGCGCGGTGCGCATCGCCCGCAGGCCGCCGGCGGCATGCACCAGCGGCGCCAGCATCAGCAGGCCGATCAGCGAACGCACCTCCATCACCTGGAACACATCGAGTTCGCGCGTCGCCTGCCGTCCGGATATGGCCATCACGACCATCAGCGCGAGCCAACCGGCCATCCAGGGGACGGCGCGGGCGGTGGACGCCGGCGACGCGGCGGCTCCGGCGGCGGGAACGACCGTGGAGGGGGAGGAGGACGAGGAGGACGTCGGTGTCGGCATGGGGTGCGGGCGACCCCGGCACGACAAGGCGGCCCGGCGCGATGCCGGCCGCGGTCGGATCGGGGGCCGCTCCGACTGTAACCGCCCGCGCCGATCGGTGCGCCGCACCGCCGCCGCACGCTGCCACGCATCCGGTCGCGGGCCCGGCGGGCGAGCGGGCGGGCGGGCAGGTGGCTGGCTTATCATCTGCCGACGTGCCCCGGCACCTGAGGGCAGCGTCGGCCAGGCCGACAACCGGACGGACGATTCGTGCGACTTCCGTCCCGGCAGCTGCCATACGCGAGTGGCGCCGGTGGCCTGCACGCCAGACAACGAGGTATGCGATGAGTGTGTTTGCCGTCTCCAAGGTCCTGCTCAAACGCAATGGCGATCTGAGCCATGTGTTGTGGGGTGTCGTCGATACCAAGTCGAACCAGTGGGTCAGCCCCGAGGTGGTGGCCCCGGTCGAGGAGGTCGCCGACGCGATCCGGCGCGGCGACCATGTGGTGGCGCTGTTCCCGACCGACTTCGGCCATGTCCCGGGCAGCGAGTTCATCCTCGACGAGAGCGGGGGCAAGACCCGCGTGACACTCGACGGCAGCGTGCCGCCCGAGCGCCAGATGCACCTGATCGACAAGCTCGACCCCGCCTTGCTGCGATAGCCATCGCCGCCCGCGTGCGCCATGCGGCGCGACGGGGCATGACGCCAGGCCCGGCGGTACCGGCAGTTGGCGTACTCCTGGTCGCCAACCCCGCATTCGACCCGACGGAAATCCGACCCGCTGCACCGGCGGGCCCGGAGGTCTAGAATTTCCTCGTGAACTGGCTGCGCAAACTTCCCGGCTACCAGCGCACACCGGCCGGACTCGAATGGCGCATCCTGCGCCTGATGCCGTCGGTGTGGCTGGCTGGAACCGTTCTGCCGGCGCTGATGGCGCTGTCGGCGCGCTGGTGGATCACGGCCGACACTGCTGCCGAACTGGCGCGCAACATCCAGATGTTCGACTACATGATGATCGGCCTGGCCATCTTCGTCTGGACGCTGGTGCTCACGGTCACGATCGGCTGCCTGATCGTCTGGCTGATGAAGGGTCCGGCCGACGTGGCCGACGGCTTCGAGGTGTCGCACAGCGACAAGCCGCGGCGCTGAGCCGAACCAGGCTGGGTCGGGCCGGGTCGGGGCCCGTGACTGCGCCGCCTGGCAACACCCGTAGTCGACTGGAGAACTTCAGCGCACCAGTGCACGCCACAACAGGCGCCCGCCGAACAGCAGGAACAGGCTGCCGATCGTGCCCTCCAGCACGCGCCGATAACGCGCATAACCGGCACGCATGCGCTCGCGCCGGAACAACCAGCCGAGCGCCGCCAGATACGCCGCATTGCAGCACACGATGATGACCACGGCGACACAGGCGGTCGCGGCATTGGCACGCAGCAAACCGCTCAACGCGAACAACGAGGTGATGAACAGGATGGCCTGTGCATTCGACAAGGCCGTGACCAGGCCCAGCAGCGCGGTGCGGCGGTAGTCCGCGCGTGTGTCCGGCTCCGCACGCAGGCCGGGCGCACCATGGCGGACCGGTGGGGAAGCCGGTTGCGCGGCGATGCGGCCACCGCTGCTCCACGCCCGCAATACGAGGCGCGCACCGAGCCAGACCAGGTACAGGCCGCCGAAGACGTTCACGGTCAGGCGCAGCCAGGGAAAGGCCTGCAGGATCGCCGCCCATCCGATCAGGGCAAGAGCCGCCAGCACGGCGATACCCGTCACGTTGCCGGCGATGGCGTAGCCCAGATGCGCCGGCGTGCGGGTCACCGCCACATGCGTCACCAGCAAAGCGTTCGGCCCCGGCGTGGGCACGATGGCGAGCCACAGCAGCGTGAAGGCGGAGAGAACCTGCAGGTCGAGGGACAGTGGCATGGAAGGAACGCGGCTCGCGCGTCAGCGGCGGGAGACTCGGCAGCGGCGGTGGTACGGATCATAGGACGACATTGCCAGGTCGATCATGTCGACGGGCGCCTCGACGACGACGACGCACGTTCCCCGCCGTCCAAGTCCCCCGTTGCAGACCTTGCCCGGGACGACCGGACCCAGGTCTGCCGGCCTCCTTCCGGGAAACCCGGTCATCGATCGGGCCCACCGGACTGCGGAGAAGTTGCCGCATCCGGAATCCAGGCCTACCTGCTTCTCGACGCGTGTGGCAATATCCGGTTGTTGGCAGCTGCGGTTCGCTGATGACCGCAGTGTGTCTGCCCGTATGCGTGTCATGGCCGCACAGTCGAAAAGGCTGCTCAGCTACGGAAAAGCGGCGTTCGCGTATGGATCGTCCATGAGAACGACTTCCATGACGCCGTAGCCGATGCGGGCGGACCCTGAGCCCGATCGGAATACCAACCGCAGGGTGCAGGAGGACACTCCATGACCGTCGACGAGTTTGTCAAGCTACTCGATGCTGCAACCAATCTTGTAGGCACCCTGGCATGGCCGGTCCTGATCGGCTACGTACTCATCCGGTTTGCACCCGCGATGAACGAGTTCTTTGCGAGTCTGGGAGAGTTCACGTTCAAGGGAGCGGGCTTCGAGGCATCTGCCAAGCGAAAGCAGGCGCAAGCCGCGGCCGCACTTGCGGCAGCCGCAGCCACCCGCCCGGACGCAGACACCACCCCCGAAAGCACGGCAAGATCCGCACGCGAGGCGGCCGAGGTCGTTGCGGACGCCGTTACGCCGCGCGCATTGCGGAAAGCAAGTCGCGCGACCGTCCTCTGGGTCGATGACAAGCCGGAGAACAACGTCTACGAACGCCAGTCGCTCGAAGCGCTTGGCGTCACGTTCGTACTCGCGACGTCAACCGAGGAAGCGATGGAGAAGCGAAAGGCCCAGCGCTTCGACGCCATCATCTCGGACATGGGGAGACCGCCCGACAACCGTGCCGGCTACACCCTGCTCAAACGCCTGAGAGATGCACAGGACCAGACTCCCTATGTCATCTATGCGGGCTCGAACGCCCCGGAGCACAAGGCGGAAGCCAGAAGAAACGGCGCACTGGGTTGTACGAACCGGGCATCCGAGCTGTTCGAATACGTCATCTCGGCGCTGCGTATTGCGGCCTGACCGGCTGCCGCTCGAACGCGACCTGCCAGCGGGAACGCAAACCCGCTACCAACCCTCCCCCCGCGGCGCCCTGCCCTGCGCCGCTTCGATCTCCTGCACCACCTGCATGGTCTTCAGGACCCGGTCCGGCGTCAGGCTGATGCTGTCGATACCCAGTTCCACGAGGTAACGCGCCACCTCGATGTGGTCCGACGGCGCCTGGCCGCAGATGCCGCTGTGGCGCTGGTTGCGTTTGGCGCCTTCGACCGCCATCTTCAGGATGCGGCGCATGCCTTCGTCCTGTTCGTCGAAGGATTCGGCGACGATGGCGCTGTCGCGGTCCACGCCCAGCGTGAGCTGGGTCAGGTCGTTGGAGCCGATCGAGAAGCCATCGAACAGTTCGGCGAACTCGTCGATCAACAGCACGTTGTTCGGGATCTCGCACATCACGTAGACCTCCAGGCCGTTCTCGCCCCGCACGAGGCCGTGGCCGGCCATGGCGGCGAGCACCTTGCGCGCCTCGTCGAGGCGGCGGCAGAACGGCACCATCAGCTTGAGGTTGGTCAGGCCCATGGTCTCGCGCACGCGCAGCATGGCCTCGCACTCGAGTGCGAAACCCTCGGCGTAGGACGGGTGCACATAACGCGCGGCGCCACGGAAACCGAGCATCGGGTTTTCCTCGTGCGGCTCGAAGTCGCGCCCGCCCATCAGCGCCGCGTATTCGTTGCTCTTGAAGTCCGACAGGCGCACGATGACCGGGCGCGGATAAAACGCCGCGGCGATGGTGCCCACGCCTTCGGCCAGGCGCTCGACGAAATAACTGCGGCCGTCCTTGTAGCCGG
>JBFIDI010000021.1:0-24033 GCA_041581405.1 Burkholderiaceae bacterium | reverse complement strand
CTGGTGGAGCAGCTGGCCAGCCAGTACCGGCTCGGGTCCCGCACCATCGCGCGCAGTGCGGCGCGCGTGGCGCCGGCCGGCGAACCCGCGCCGCACGCGGCCGTGTTGCGCGACCTGGGTCGCGACACCGATACCCGCATGGGCACGCTGGCACGGCGGATCGACGCGCGCGCGACCTGGGACGACCTGATCCTGCCCGAGGCGCAGCAACGCACGCTGGAGCAGATCGCGGTACACGCCCGCCATCGCATCACGGTCCACCACGACTGGGGTTTCGCCGACAAGGGTGGCCGCGGCCTGGGCATTGCCAGCCTGTTCAGCGGCGAGAGCGGCACCGGCAAGACGCTGGCGGCCGAGGTGCTGGCGAACACGCTGGGCCTGGCGCTGTACCGCATCGACCTGTCGGCGGTGATCAGCAAATACATCGGAGAGACCGAGAAGAACCTGCGCACGGTGTTCGACGCCGCCGAGGACGTGGGTGCCATCCTGCTGTTCGACGAGGCCGATGCCTTGTTCGGCAAACGCAGCGAAGTCAAGGACAGCCACGATCGTTACGCCAACATCGAGGTCAGCTACCTGCTGCAACGCATGGAGGCCTATCGCGGCCTGGCGATTCTCACCACCAACCACAAGGCGGCGCTCGACTCCGCCTTCAGCCGGCGGCTGCGTTTCGTCGTGCATTTCCCGTACCCCGATGCACGCCAGCGCGAGGCCATCTGGCGCACCGTGTTTCCACCCGGCACGCCGCTGCAGGATCTGGACTACGCGAAGCTGGCACGGCTCAACGCCACCGGCGGCAACATCCGCAACATCGCACTGGCAGCCGCCTTCCTGGCCGCCGAAGCCGGCACCGCCGTCGGCATGGCGCACCTGCTGCGGGCCGCGCACGTCGAAGCGGCCAAACGCGAAACGGCACCGTCCGACGCCGAAACACGGGGGTGGACATGAGCCGCAGGGCCGCTCCCAAGGCGAATAGGCCCGCAGCGCGTAGCGCGGAGGGGTTTCAAATGAGCCGCCGGGCCGCTCCCAAGGCGAATGGCCCCGCAGCGCGTAGCGCGGAGGGGTTCCGAATGAGCCGTAGGGCCGCTCCCAAGGCGAATAGCCCCGCAGCGCGCGGCGCGGAGGCACGGGCATGAAACGCATCGTGTTGCACGTGGACCGCCTGGTGCTCAGTGGCATCGATCGCGCCGATGCGCAGGCGCTGTCGGCGGGACTGCAGGCCGAGCTGCATCGGCTGCTGTCGGTGCCCGGCGCGACGACAACGATGCTTGCCGCGGGGGATCGGGCGCGCGTGCGCGCCGCACCGGTGACGATGGCGCCGGGTGGCGGCCTGCAGGCCGGCCATGCCATTGCCGGCCATATCGTCAAGGGGCTGGTGCCATGACCCGGGCTCTCGCGATGCAGGCGAACTCGGCGGCACAGAGCGACACCGGCCACCTGTGGCTGCAGCGCAGTTGCGCCTGCGGCCAGAACGCATCGGAACTGACGGGCGAGTGCGACGACTGCCAGCGGGACCGGATGCTCGGCCTGCAGGCCCGACTGGCCGTCGGCGCCAGCGACGACCCGCTCGAGTTCGAGGCCGACCGCATGGCCGCGCGGGTGCTGCACACCGACCCGCCTGCAACTGGCGCGACCCCCGCCACGTCGACGCCACTGGCGCGACGCAGCAGTGCCACCACGGCCGCGTCCGGCCATCGGCAGGCCGTACCGGGCAGTGTGCACCAGACACTCGCCCGCTCCGGCGAGCCCCTCGCGCCATCGACCCGGGCCTTTTTCGAGCCGCGGTTCGGCCACGACTTCAGCCGCGTCCGCATCCACCGGGACGCATCGGCCGCCGCCTCCGCCCGCGACGTCGCAGCACATGCCTACACCGTCGGCCACCAGGTGGTCTTTGCCGACGGGCGATTTGCGCCTGACAGCGTCGCCGGGCGGCACTTGCTGGCGCACGAACTGGCGCATGTGGTGCAGCAACACGGAACGCGACCCCTGGTCCAGCGTGAGGATGACGCTGCCGCCGGCAAACAGCAGCAAGCCGAACGCGAACGCGCCCGCAAGCGCCTCGAGGCCTGGGCCGCCGGCAGGACACCTTCACCCTCCACCGATCCGACGGACCGGGATTTCGCGTTCACGGCACAGGCGCTGGCGTACGAGATCACCCATCAGCCCGAACCCAGGAATTTCGAACTGCTGGACAAGCCGACCGACAAGGCCAAACTGGCCAGCTGGACCACGGCGTTCCGCGACGCCTACCAGTTGGCGCTGATGATTCTCGACAGCAAGGGCACGACCCAGCGCGAGAGCCGCGCAGCGAGTATCGCGACCGACCTGGCAACCGTCGGCTTCACGACCGAAGCCATGGATGTCGCCGGCCAATTGCCGGACGATCACAAGGAAGACGTATACGAGGAAGTGGCGAAGTCTCCGCAACACGCCAGCACCGACCAGGTGACGACGCTGTCGCAGTTCTTCACGACCCGGGCCGCCAGTCCGGGCGACCACCCGCTGCTGGCATCATTGACGGACCGCTCCGGTGCGTTCGCGAAAAAGATCGGCAAGGCCAAGGTACTGGCGGCGCTGCAGCCCACGTTGGCGAAGTACCGCAACGACGCCGACTATCGCGAGGCGCTGGCGGAGATCCTGGTGTTCGACGTGGCCTCCCGCGTGCCGGTCTCCGACTGGTTGTGGAAGGCGGACAAGGACTACCTCTTCGAATTGCTCGACAGCGAATATTTCGTCGAACCGGGCTACGACGGCACGCAATTCGAAGCCGCTGACGGAACACCGCGTGCGCTGACGATGCAAGGCGACATGCCGTGGGTCTACACCTACAAGCAGAAGTTCTATGTCGAGTACCTCGTCAAGCTCGGCGCCCGGCACGCCATTGACATCAAGGCGCCGTCCAATCTCCGGTTCCCGGCCCTGAAGGCCTGGCTCGACGCGGAAACCGAAGACATCGGTGCGGCCCTGGCCGCGGAGCACCCGAACGCCCCGGACAAGGTGACCGAGGCCTACCAGCACATCGCGGACATCTTCTTCTTCCATGTCGACCGTGGCAACGTGACACCGAACCTGGCCGGCAAGCTGGCCGGCCTGGGCCCGGATGCCCCGAACGACATGCGGCTGAAATCCGACTGCGACGTGCTCGCCACCTATGCGAGCCGTCTGCTCCGCAGTGCGGGCTTCATACCCGTCGGTTACCTGGCGGTGGAGCCGGACGTCGAGCCGAGCCACGCGGTGGCACTGCTGAAAAAGGCCCTTCCCGGCGAAGAGCCCGCCGAAGGCGAAGCCGCTACGCCGGGTCCGGATCGTTATTACATCGTGAACAACAAGCAGGTGACACCCGACGATGCCCGAACCAAGGAGGACGCCATCACGGCCGCGCGGGACGACGCGCTGCGCGTGTACGACCCGGAGCCGAACGCGTTCAAGGTCTTTTACGAAGACGCGGCCGCCGACGGGGCGATGACCAGGGACCTGTGGACCACCGACGAAAAGGTGCGCCGCAAGAAGCTCGGCAAGGACGCACCCGCTCCCGCCGCACAACCATGAAACCCGCGTCGCCATGAGCCGAGCAGACAACACCCCATGCCGCTGCGCCCGACCTGCGTCCACGGTGCCGACACACCCTGCGCTGCACCTGCCCGATGTCGTTGCCGCCGTGTTGCGCAGCCCCGGCCGACCGCTGGACGACGACACCCGCGGCTTCATGGAGCATCGTTTCGGCCGGAACCTGCACGATGTCCGCGTGCACGTCGACGCGCACGCGACCCGGCAGGTCGCGGCGCGCGCATTCACCGTCGGTCGACACGTCGTGCTTGGTGCGGGCATCGGCGCGGATGCGATCGAGACCCCGGCCGGCCGACGCCTGCTCGCGCACGAACTGGCCCATGCGGTGCAGCAACGCGGCGCAGGCGGCGCCGACCTGGGTCCGGCGCAACGCGAGCACGAGGCTCGCGGTGCCGCCGCCGGCATCGACGGCACGGCGCCGATGCCGCACATCAGCGCCGCGAGCCCGGCCCTGTCGCGCGACCCGGAACCGGGCGCCGGCGAAGACGACGACGCCGGATTCGAGGCCTCGATGGCCGAGGCGAGTTGCGATATCGCCAGCCTGTGCCGGCTCAGCTTCCGGGCCCCGGCGACCGTCAGCCCGTCACACCTGCTGCGCGCCTGGCACGCCTGCCATCCGGGGGTCAGCACGGTCGGCCTCGTCGCCGGCAACCCCTGCCTGACCCCCAACTACGGCCTGCCGGCGACCCGACCCGGGCCGGTCGCCCCCGGTCCGCGACGTGCGCCCGGCGCGGCGCCGGCAACCGGCGGCACGGCCGCACCCGCCCCCGCCGCCGGAGGCGGCCTGTCCTTGCCCTCGACCACCATCGCCTTCAGCCTGGGCGCGGCGGCGGTGACGATCGACCTGCCGGCCTCGCTGGCGTTGCGCCTGCCGGTGCCGTTCTCCGGCGCCGAACGCGTGGTGTTCGCGCTCAACGCCAGCCCCAGCGCGTTCTCGTTCAGCGTGACCATCAATGCGGTGCCGCATGTGCGCATCATCGCCAATGCCAGCATGAGCACCGAAGGCCGCGGCGCCGCCGGTCTGACGGTGCAGACCACGCGCACCGTGTGCCGGGCCGTCGACCCGGAGGCGGCACGCTCCGCGCTGACGGCGGCGGGCACGCGCCTGCGCGATGCGATCCAGGCGGTCCAGACGCCGCCCGCGCCGGATCCGGAGGCCAGCGAGGTCTCGCGCACGTTCGCGCCGCACGCCCGCCTTGCCGAGGTGGCGTCGGCCATCGCCAACGTGCATTCCGAAATCGAGCGTGTCGGCGCGCCCTGCCGCGAGGTGCCGGTGGCCAGTTTCGAGTTCGGCGCGCAAGGCCAGCTGACCACGCCCGACACCCCGCCCGCGCCCGGCTCGTTGCCGCCGGCCAGCTTCATCGGCGGCTCGTTGCGGCTGCATTTCTAGGAATCGACGATGAGCGGATACAGCCAGTCCCCCCGCATCGTCAAAGGCGGCATCGTGCTGGTCGACCCGCAGACGGCCCAGGTGCGCCGCGTGATCGCGCTGCAATACAACCCGGAGAAACTCTCGCGTTCGCTGCAGGTGCAAGGCGCCGGCGACGGCGCGGAACGTTCCGAGGCGCTGCGGCTCAAGGGACCGGCGATCGAAACCTTCCGGCTCGAGGCCGATATCGACGCGGCCGACCAGCTGGAGTTTCCCGACCGGAACGCGAACACCGTCGCGGCCGGCATCGCGCCGCACCTGGCGGTGCTGGAGTCGCTGATCAACCCGAGTGCCGGCGACCTGCTGGCGGGCAAGGCGCTGGCCGCGTCCGGCACGCTGGAGATCGCGCCGATGCAGTCCGCGCTGGCGCTGTTCGTCTGGGGCGCCAACCGCATCGCACCGGTGCGGGTGACCGAGTTCTCGATTTCCGAGGAGGCCTTCGATCCGGCGCTCAACCCGATCAACGCCAAGATCAACCTGAGCCTGCGCGTGTTGTCGGTCGACGACCTGGGCTTCGACCACAAGGGCGGCGGCCTGTTCATGGCCTACCTGCAGTCGCGCGAACGGCTCGCCACCAAGGCCGCGACCTTCGGATTCGACGCCCTGGGCATAGGAGGTTTGCCATGACCGATCCGCTGAAGGCCTTCATGCAGGCCAACGCGCTGAGCGCGCCCGCATTCGCACCCGACAGCCGTTACCACGGGCTCGATACCGCCCAATGGCAACGTGCCGACGGCGAGCCTGTGGTGTACGTGCGCCGCCGCTTCATCCCGCAGCCGGAGCAGTTCGCCACGCAGCGGGAGTACCGCGTGCGTGCCGGCGACCGCATCGACAACCTGGCCGCGCAGGTGCTGGGTGACGCACAACAATACTGGCGGCTGTGCGATGGCAACGGCGCCATGCGCCCCGATGCGCTGACGGCCACCGTCGGGCGCACGCTGCGCATCACGCTGCCCCAGGGTGTGCCCGGAGCCTCCGATGACTGATGCCGTGCATCTGTCGCTGTTGATCGGCCCGGTGGTTCCGGTGCCGGTACCGGCGATGATGATCGACGCACTCGACACGGTCACCGCGACCACGGCCGCCGATGGCGCCAGCGGCTTCCAGTTGCAGTTCAAGGTCACCAGCAAGTCCGAACTCAACACCATCTTCCTGATCGCGGTCGGGCAGAACACCAGCGTGGGCACGCCACCGCTGCGCGTGGTGCTGATCGTCACGCTGGGCGGGCGGCCGCAGCCGCTGTTCGACGGCGTGGTCACCAACGTCGAGGTGCAGGCCGGACAGAACGGCCAGAGCGGCAGCATCACCGTGACCGGCGAGGACCTGACCCGGGTCATGGACATGCTGGACTTCAGCGGCCTGCCGTATCCGGCGATGCCGGTCGAGGCGCGGTTCGCGCTGATCTGTGCCAAATATGCGGCGTTCGGCATCATCCCGATGCCGATCCCGTCGTTTTTCCCGGACGTGCCGATCCCGGTCGAGCGCATACCGGCGCAACAAGGCAGCGACCTGGCCTACATCCGGCAGATGGCGCAGGAGGTCGGCCATGTGTTCTACATCGAGCCGGGCGAGGTGCCGATGACCAACATCGCGTATTTCGGGCCCGAGATCAAGGTCGGCATTCCGCAGCCGGCGCTGAACATCGACATGGACGCGCACACCAACGTGGAGTCGCTGAACTTCAGCTTCGACCCGACCAAGGGCGTGTTGCCCATCGTGTTCATCCAGAACGCGCTCACGCGTGCGCCGATTCCGATTCCGATCCCCGACCTCAACCCGCTGCAACCGCCGCTGGGCCTGCTGCCGACGCCGCTGGCCAACCTCAAGGTGATGAAGGACACCGCCAAGATGAATCCGATGCAAGCCATATCCAAGGGGCTGGCCGAAGCCGGCAAGTCGCAGGACGCCGTCACCGCCACCGGCAGCCTGGACGTGTTGCGGTACGGCCGCATGTTGCGCGCGCGCAAGCTGGTCGGCGTGCGGGGCGCCGGTGTCGCCTACGACGGCCTGTATTACGTGCAGAGCGTGACCAGCACGCTCAAGCGCGGCGAGATCCGCCAGAGTTTCAACCTGACACGCAACGGGCTCGTGTCGATCACCCCGGTGGTGCCCGCATGACACATCCTGCTTCGACCCCTGGCTGCGTCGTGCGGCAATGGAACGGCCAAGCTGGAACCGAGGCTGGTGCGGCGAGCCGCCGGCCCGTCCCAAGCCGAATGGCCCGCGGCGCACAACGCGGAGGCATGTCCGATGACTGAGCGTTATCTCGGCAAGTACCGCGGCATGGTGCTCAACAACGTGGATCCGATGCAGCAGGGCCGGCTGCAGGTGCAGGTGCCCGACGTCGCCGGGCTGGCGCCGGCCAGCTGGGCCATGCCCTGCGTGCCGGTCGCCGGCCTGCAGAACGGCATGTTCGCGCTGCCGGTGATCGGCTCGGGCGTCTGGGTCGAGTTCGAACAGGGCAATGCCGACTTCCCGATCTGGACCGGCTGTTTCTGGGGCAGCGCCGCCGAGGTGCCGGCGATGGCGCTGCAGACGCCGCCGGGCGTTCAGGCGCTGACGCTGCAGACCACGTTGCAGAACGGCATCACCATTTCGGACCTGCCGGGGCCGACCGGCGGCATCATGATCAAGAGTGCCACCGGTGCGACGCTGATCGTCAACGACACCGGCATCTACATCCAGAACGGCAGGGGTGCGGCGATCACGCTGGTCGGCCCGACCGTCACCGTCAACAACGGCGCGCTCACGGTGGTATGACATGACCGGCCCGCACCGCACCGATGCACATGCCCGCACCCGCGCGGCGGGCCTGGCCATGCAGGGAGTCCGCTGACATGCCCGGCCCCCTGCTCCACGTCGGCGCCACCGTGTTGTGTGCCCACGGCGGCAGCGCGATGCCGACGGCGCCCAATCCGCGCGTGCTGGTCGGCGGGCAGCCGACGGTGACGATGACCGCACCTTATACCGTGGCCGGCTGTCCGTTCAACGTGTCGGGCAGTCCGGTTCCATGCGTGACCGGCCAGTGGGTCGTGGCCGCGACCCGGGTCATGTCCAACGGCCAGCCGCTGGTGCTGATGGACAGCCAGGCGGTGTGCGCGCCCAATGGCACACCGCTGTTGCCGGTGGCGGCGCAGACACGGGTGATCGGGAGCTGACCATGACGCAACGCGTGTTCTTCCCCTACCAGTTCGACGGCCGCGGCCGCACCCGCGACGCGGACGAGGCGCGCTGGATCCGCGGCCTGATCGAGCAGGTGCTGTTCACCGCACCGGGCGAACGCGTCATGCGTCCGGACTTCGGCAGCGGATTGCGCCAGCAGGTGTTCGCACCGAACAGCCCGGAGCTGGCGGCCACGACGCAATTCCTGGTGCAGGGCGCGTTGCAGCAGTGGCTGGCCGACCTGATCACGATCGAGGCCGTCGAGGTGCGGGCCGTCGACGCGGCGCTGCATGTAACCGTGCAATACGTGATCCGGCGCACCGACATGCGCGAGCGCCAGGAATTCGTGCAGGGAGCAGGCACATGACACGCCGGACCGCACGCAGGCAACGCCCGCCACGCGCAACGCGGAGGGCCGCGCCATGAGCAACAACACCTACACCTGCTGCGACGACACGCGCCGCGCAGCCGTCGACGCCCATGCCACGCTCAACGGCATCGATTACCTGGAGGTGCTCGACCTCGACGCGCCGGCGGGCAGCCCGCGCCAGCGCACGCTGATGATCCGGCTGCTCAAGCCGGCACCCGGCGGGCTGACGACCGACAACGTGCGCATCGGCGGTGGCGAACGGATCCGCCGCATCGGCGTCGAATGGATCGCCATCGCCAGTGCACCACCGGGGGCCGTCACCAGCGCCGCCGAGCAGGCGTTCTTCACCGCATTGCCCGAGGCCGACCATGTGCTGCTGGTGCGCACCGATACGGCCGGCGACTTTTCCCGCTACCGCCTGCAATTGGCACAGGGGCCGGACAGCGACAACGCCCTGCCCGATTTCGACCCGCGCCTGTCCTGCGTGGAGTTCGCATTCAAGGTCGAATGCCCGAGCGACTTCGACTGCGCGCCCCGCAACGACTGCGCGCGCGAGCCCGCGCCACCCCCCGACATCCACTATCTGGCGCGCGACTACACCAGCCTGCGCCGCCTCGTCATCGACCGGCTGACACAGCAGATGCCCGGCTGGCGCGACCGCAGCCCGGCCGACCTGGCCACGACACTGGCCGAACTGATCGCCTATGTCGGCGACCTGCAGCACTACCGGCTCGACGCGATCGCCACCGAAGCCTACCTGCACACCGCACGCCAGCGCAGCAGCCTGCGGCGCCATGCGTTGCTGGTCGACTACGTGATGCACGAGGGCTGCAATGCGCGCACCTGGCTGCACCTGGAGGTGGGCGGCGCCGCGTTTCCGTTGCCGGCCGACCTGCGCCTGCTGACCCGGGTCCCCGGCGTGCCGGACCGCATCACGCCGGCCTCGAGCGACGAGCGCACCGCGATGGCGTCGGCCCCGCTGGTGTTCGAGCCCATGCACACGGCAACGCTGCGCGAGGAGCACAACGACTTCCGTTTCCACAGCTGGGGCGATACCCGTTGCTGCCTGGCCGCCGGCGCCACCCATGCCACGCTGCTCGGCCACTGGCCCGACCTGGCCGCGGGCGACGTGCTGGTGTTCCAGGAGGTGCGCGGGCCGCTCACCGGGGCACCGGAAGACGCCGACCCGTCGCGCCGCCATGCGGTACGGCTGACCCATGTGCGCGCCTTCGACGGCACCGACCCATTGACCGACCCGCTCGACGCCAGCGCCATCACCGAGATCCATTGGCATGCGGGCGATGCGCTGCCGTTCCCGTTGTGCCTGTCGGCCGAGACCGATGCGGACCATGGCGCGATGCTGATCGACGACGTCAGCATCGCGCTGGGCAACAACATCCTGGTCGACCACGGCCACAGCGTGGACGGCGAGTCGCTGGGTAGCGTGCCGCCGCCACGGCTGCAGTTTCCGCCGCCGGCTGGCGCCCGGTGCGAACGCGTGGAACCCGTTGCGCTGCCGCCCCGGTTCGCCCCGTCACTGGCGCTCGGCCCGGTGACGCGGCAGGGCACGGTACGCACGAGCAGCATCGCGTTCGGCCTGCGCCGCGAGCAGCGCGTGTTGTTCGACGCCGACGCATCGGCCAGCGCGGCGCTGGCATGGCGTGTCGGCGATGCTATCCCGGCGATCGCGCTGGACAGCACGCTCGGAGGCAACAACGAGACCTGGACCGCCCGACAGGACTTGCTGGCCAGCGGCGCGGGCGACACCCACTTCGTGCTGGAGACCGACGACCGTGGCGGCATGCAGCCGCGGTTCGGCGACGACCGGCACGGGCGCCGGCCCGATGCCGGTACCGCGTTCACGGCGCGTTACCGGGTGGGCAACGGCACGCTCGGCAATGTCGGCGCCCACGCGATCGCGCACGCGGTGACCCTCGATGGCCGCATCGTCTCGGTCACCAACCCCCTGCCCGCCCGCGGCGGCCTGGAACCGGAATCGGCCGCCGCGGTGCGACGCCACGCGCCCCAGGCCTTTCGCACGCAGGAGCGCGCCGTCACCCCGGCCGACTACGCGCAGGTCACCGAACGCATGGAGGGCGTGCAACGCGCCGCGGCCGGCCTGCGCTGGACCGGCAGCTGGCACACGGTGTTCGTCACCGTCGATCGCGACGGCGGCGAGCCGGTCGACGACGCCTTCGCCAGCACGGCCGTCGAACACCTGGACCGCTACCGCATGGCCGGCCACGACCTGCACATCGGCAACCCGGTCCATGTCTCGCTCGCCATCGACCTGATGGTCTGTGTCGACCCGGACCATTTCCGCAGCCATGTGCGACAGGCGCTGCTGGACGTGCTGGGCAGCCGTGTCCGCAGCGACGGCACGCGCGGACTGTTCCACCCCGACAACTTCAGCTTTGGCCAGACCGTGTTCCTGAGCCCGCTGTACGCCGCCGCCCGTTCGGTGCCGGGCGTGGATTCGGTCCAGGTGACACGTTTCCAGCGCCAGGGTCAGGACGACCCGGCGCCGCTGGCCGATGGTTTCATGCCGCTGGGCCGGCTCGAGATCGCACGGCTCGACAACGACCCCAACTACCCCGAGCACGGCGTGCTCCGGCTCAGCTTGCACGGAGGCAAATGATGAGCGACCGGCGCCCGAACTCCACGTCCGACTGCGATTGCTGCGCCGGTGTCGACGCGGTGACGCCGCAACGCATCGACAATCCGCCGGCGTTGTCGCAGATCGCCTACCGCATGGGACACCACGGCGACTTCGTCGCGTCGATACAGGCGCGGCTGTCGAGCGGCGACCATCCGGCGCTGGCCGCGCTGGGCACGCGCGAGACCAGCGATTTCACGCTCGCCATCGGCGACGCGCTGGCCTGCTCGCTCGACGTGCTGGGTTTCTACACCGAACGTTTTGCACAGGAGCATTACCTGCGCACCGCGACCGAACGCCTGTCGGTGCGCGAGATGGCGCGGCTGATCGGTTACGAGCTGGCGCCTGGCGTGGCGGCCGGCACCCACCTGGCCTTCACGCTGCAGACCACGCCCGGCGCGCCGATGGCGCCGATCGTGATCCCGGTGGGCACCCGCGTGCAAAGCGTGCCGGGGCAGGACGAGCAGGCGCAGAGCTTCGAGACCGTGGTCGCGACACCGGCGCGCGCGCAATGGAACGCGATCCCGGTGCAGCAGGACGAGGCCCGCATCCCGGCCTACGGCGACCGACAGCTGTGGCTGGCCGGCGTGGACACCAACCTGGCGGTCGGTGACCTGCTGCTCATCGTCGGCGCCGAACATGCCGACGACCCATCGAACGAACGCTGGGACGTGCGGGTGATCACGCAGGTCACGCCCGACCTCGACCGCGGCCTGACCGAGCTGCGCTGGCAGACCGGCCTGGGCCACGCCCGGCCCTTCGTGTTGCCGGCCGGCGAGTCCGTGCGCATCTTCACCTTCCGCAAGAAGACGGCGGCGTTCGGCGCGAATGCGCCCGATTGGCGCGCCTTGTCGGACGACATGAAGGCCGACTACATCGGCCTTGCCAGTGCCGACAACCTGTTGCGCCCGGGCGATACCGAGGAGTGGCCGGACTTCAGCGTGCGGGCGCCGCTGTATCCCGAGCGCCGCAGCGGCAGTGCGGCACTGGAGCCGTCGGTACTCGCCGCCACCATCGACGACATCGTCGCCGCCGCGCAAGGCGCGGCGCAAGGCGCGGCAACGATGGCGATGCAAAAGGCTGCGACGGCGGGCGCGGGCATCGTCATGGCCGGCGGACAGATCGCCGGCGCATCCATGGCGATGGCACGCCAGAGCATGGACGGCATGGCCGATATCGCCAGGCTGACCGCCGACAAGGTGGCCTCGCAGACGCAGGACCTGATCGACAGCCTGCAGGACACGATCGACAACCCGCTGACGATTCTCGACAACGTCAGGAACCAGATGAGCAGCCTGGCCACCCATGCCCAGGGCACCGTCACGGGCGCGGCTTCGGCGCTGAATCCGGTCGACGCGCTGGACGGCATCGGCAACTCCGCCACGCTGCTGCAACAACGCGCCAGGAGCGCGACCCTTGCGACGCTGGGCGCCGCCGCGGCGGCCGATACCGCGGCGCTGGTGGTTGCCGGCGTGACCATCGCGCGCAACCTGCCGCCGGGCCTGGCGCCGTCGACCCCCCAGGCGATGGCCGAGGTGGCGCGCCATTTCGCCGCCGCAGGGGTTGCGCGCGCCGGTGGCAGCCCCGTCGACGCGCCTGCGGCGGGCAGCCTGCTGGCCCAGGTGGCGGCGCGCATGCCGGAATTGCTGCAAACGCCGTTGACGATCGCCGAGCAACTGCTGCCGCTGGTCGACGGTGCCGACGAACTGCTCGAGGCGCCCCGCGCAGGTGCCTTGTCGGCGCACCAGAACATCATTGCCGAGATCGACCGCGCCATCGTCGGCAGCATCACGACCACGTCGGGTCGCCGCGCGCCGCTGCTGCGATCGTCCGATGCGATCGACATCTTCCCGGCCGACGAGGCCGTCGTCGCCGGCGGCTGGGCCCTGTTGTCGGTGCCCGGCTCCATCGAGCTGTACCGGATCACGCAGTCCGGCAGCGCAAGCCGGGCCGAATACCTGTTGTCCGGCCAGACCACGCGACTGCATCTCAGCGGCGAATTGCCCGCGGGGCGGCTGCCGTCCGAATTCGAACACGCGGTGCGTGCGCTGGCCGTCCATGTCCGCAGCGAGGAACTGCAGCTGGCCCGCATGCCGCTGGACGCGCCGGTCTACGGCGTGCGGATCGCACTCGATGTGCGGGTCGATGATCTGCGGCCCGGGCAGCCGCTGGCCCTGCGCGGCAAGCCCCAGCGCATCGCCGTCGCGCGCGGCACCGGCGAGTTGCGCTGGCGCAGCGACGACGGTGTCGCGCGGAACCTCGCTGAAGGTGACGAACTGGTGCTGGTCGAGCCCCCGGTCCGGCTGATCGGCAACACCCCCCACTACCTCGATCCGCAAGCCCTGGCCTCGGCCATCGGGCAATCCGGCGTGCGCCTGCGGCTGCGGCTGCGGGACCGCGACGGCCTGGCCGGCGTCGTCACGGTGCGCGGCAACGACATCGTGCTGGCCGAGCCCCGTGACGCCGATCCGGAGCTGGCGGAAATCGTCCTGCTGGCCAGCG
Organism: Burkholderiaceae bacterium; assembly: GCA_041581405.1. Classification (GTDB taxonomy): domain Bacteria; phylum Pseudomonadota; class Gammaproteobacteria; order Burkholderiales; family Burkholderiaceae_C; genus CAISIP01. The sequence goes on along the minus strand of JBFIDI010000021.1, from coordinate 10,347 downwards.
GGGACGACGCCGTCGTGCAAACACGCGAGCGCACCGTGCTGACGCTGGCCGCGGGCACCCGCCACTGCTACCACCGGCGCCTGGCCCGTTGCAACGCCAACGTCGCGCCGGCCACGCACGGGGAGTCGGTCGAGGCGCTGCTGGGCAGTGGCGACGGCCGCGTGCCGAATGCGCAGTTCGACCTGGCGCAGTCGCCGTTGACCTTCGTCAGTGCCGCAACCGCCAGCGGGCGGGCATCGACACTCGAACTGCGGGTCAACGACGTGGCCTGGCAGGAAGTGCCGACGCTGCATGGCGCCGCGCCGGCAGCCCGTGTATTCGAAACCCTGCAGGACGACGACGGCAAGACCCGCTTGTTGTTCGGCGACGGCATCGAGGGCGCGCGGCTGCCCAGCGGCTCGGCCAACCTGCGGGTGCGGTACCGCAAGGGCCTGGGAGTTGCCGGCAACGTCGCGGCCGATGCGATCACGACCCTGCTAAGCCGCCCGCTGGGCGTGACGGCCGCGCACAATCCGCAGGCCGCCACCGGTGGCGAAGATGCCGAGACGCTGGAGCGCGCACGCGAGAACGCGCCGCTGACCGTGCTCACGCTGGACCGCGCCGTGTCCATCGACGACTACGCGCATTTCGCGCGCGCCTTTGCCGGCATCGACAAGGCGCACGCCGTGTGGGTCCCGCACGGGCCGGCGCGGGGCGTGTTCCTGACCATCGCCGGCATCGACGGCGCACCGGTGCCCGAGACCAGCGACACCTTCACGCACCTGCGCGAGGCTCTGGCGACCTACGGCGACCCGCTGGTTCCGCTGCGCCTGGTGTCCTACGTCGATGCCCGTTTCACCTGCCGCCTGGCGGTCAAGCTGCAGGACGACCATGCGGCGGATGTCGTGCTGGCGGCGATCGACACCACGTTGCGCGAACATTTCGGCTTCGCACGACGGTCCTTCGGCCAGACCGTGTCGGTGGACGAAGTCGCCGCCGTCGCGCACGGTGTTGCCGGCGTGCGCGCGGTCCAGGTCACGCGGCTGCGCCGGCCCGGCCCGGGCCCGGTCGTCGTGCCGCGCCTGTTCGCGCGGCTGCCGGCGCCCTCGCTGACGGCGCTGCCGCAGGCCGCCGAGTTGTTGACGCTGGCCGACGCACCGATCGAGCTGGAGCTGATGGCATGAACCGCAGTGCGCGACGCGAAGGATAGGACCATGAGTACGGACACCCCAACCCTGTACGAGTTGCTGCCGGCGATCCATCGCATCCGCGATGCCGAGCAGGCCGCCGCGGCCGGACTCGCGCGCGGTCCGCTGGAGGAACTGCTGGCCGTGCTGGCCGAGCAGATCGCGGTGGCCGACGAGCACCTCGACCAGTTGCGCGACGACCTGTTCATCGAGACCTGTGCCGATTGGGTCGTGCCCTACATCGGCGACCTGATCGGTTACCGCGGCCTGCACCAGAACGTGCCCGCGCTGGCCAGCCCGCGCGCCGAGGTCGCGCATACGATCGCGCTGCGCCGGCGCAAGGGCACGGCGCTGGTGCTCGAGCAGCTGGCCCGCGACGTGACGAACTGGGATGCCCGGGCGGTCGAATATTTCCAGCGCCTGTGCACGACGCAAAGCATGATCCATGTGCGGGCGCACAACCTGCAGTCGCCCGACCTGCGCCACGGCAGCGCGCTCGAGTGGATCGGCACGCCGTTCGAGACCGCCAATCGCACGGTCGACGTGCGCCATGTCGCGTCGCGCCGCGGGCGCCACAACATTCCCAACGTGGGCCTGCACCTGTGGCGCATCCAGGCCTTCGCGCACCGCGCGTCGCCGGCGGTGCACGCGGCGCCGCGCCGCTACCGGGCCAGCCCGCTGAACCACGACCTGCCGCTGTACAACCGGCCCCGCGCCGAAGAGGACATCCGGCACCTGGCCGAACCGGACAACGTGCCCTGGCCCCTGTCGCGCCGGCGCCTGTCCGAGCAGCTCGAGCGCCACTACGGCGAACGTGCCAGCGCCGGCGCGGCGCAGGACAACCCGGAACCGGGGCTGCTGCTGCAGGTCGACGGCACGACGATCGAACGCGACCGCATCCGTGTCTGCCACCTCGGCGACGACGGTGCCGGCTGGGCGCACAGCCCGCCGCCCGACGGCCTGTATGCGATCGATCCGGAACTCGGCCGCATCGCCTTGCCGGCCGATGCCCCCGACCCGGCCGATGTGCGCCTGAGCTGGCGCGAAGGATTCTCGGCCGCCATCGGCGGCGGCGAATACGAACGCGGCGACAACCTGTCCGCGCCCGCCGTCACGACGGTCCGGGTACCGGAGGACCATGCCACGCTGGTCGCGGCGCTGGCCGCCATCGCCGGCAACGGCGTGATCGAGATCACCGACAGCAGCCGTTATGCCGAGACGCTGGACATCGCCGTGGCCGACGAAGGCAGCGTGGAGATCCGCGCCGCCAACGGCCGCCGGCCGGTGCTCGACCTGGGCGGCCTGCAAATCACCGGCGGCGCTAACAGCGCCTGCGTGCTGAACGGCTTGCTGGTGACCGGCGCCCCGCTGCAGGTTCCCGACCTGGCCGGCAATACGCTGGCCCGGCTGCAACTGGCGCATTGCACGCTGGTACCGGGCATCGGCCTGCAGCCGGACGGAACGCCCACCCAGCCGGGAGCGCCCAGCCTGCTGCTGGCCATCGCCGAACTCGACACCGACATCGATCGCTGCATCGTGGGCGCCATCCGTTGCCATGCACGCGCCAGCGTGCGCGCCAGCGACAGCCTGGTCGACGCGACCGCACGCGACGCCGTGGCCTTTGCCGCGGCGGACGAACAGGCGGCCGGTGGCGTGTTGTCGCTGCTCGCGTGTACCGTCGTCGGCAAGGTCCACGCCAGCGAGATCGGCCTGGTATCCAACAGCATCGTGCACGCCGCGCTGGCGGATGCGGACAGCTGGCCGGTGCCGGTGCGCAGCGCCCGCAAGCAGGTCGGCTGCGTGCGTTTCTCTTGGTTGCCGTTCGAATCCATCGTGCCGGCACGGCATCGCTGCCAGCCCGCGTCGGCGAGCGACGCGCGCCGCATCGCGCCGCGCTTCACGTCCCTGCGTTACGGCACGCCGGCGTACGGGCAACTCACCACCACCACCCCTGCCGAGATCCTGCGCGGCGCGGACGACGAAAGCGAGATGGGCGTGTTCCATCACCTGTTCGGTCCGCAGCGCGAATCCAACCTGCGCATCCGGCTGGCCGAATACCTGCGGGTCGGCTTGCAGGCCGGCATTTTCTACGCATCGTGAAGGAGTCCACACCATGAGTTTCGATCTGAGCCGCGTCCGGTTCGACGCCCGAAAGGATTTCTTCGGCCTGGTGATGCAGCAAGGCCGCGTCCAGCTGGACGCCGAGTGGAACGAATGGGTGGCCCAGCTGGCCCGGCGCATCCAGGCCACCAGCCTGGATACGTTCGGCGGCACCGTGGTGCCGCGCACGACGCCCGACGGATTTCGCATCGACGCGGTGGGCGGCGATCTGCGCATCGGCCTGGGCCGCATCTATGTCGACGGCCTGCTGGCGGAAAACCATGGCGGCGCCCCCGCGACCTGGGATCCGCGCCTGGCCACGCCGACCGGAACCACGGCGCCCGGCTACACCGAGCAGCCGTATTACCCGTCCCCGCCGGCATTGCCCGCCGGCGGACCGCATCTGGTGTACCTGGATGTCTGGCAACGCGACGTGACCGCCGTCGAAGATCCCGGGCTGATCGAGCCGGCGGTGGGCGTGGACACCACCGGCCGCCTGCAGACCGTGTGGCAGGTCAAGCTGCTGCCCGATGTCGGCAACAGCAGCTGCGCCACGCCGGATGCCGACCTGCCCGGCTGGGCCGCGGCCACGGCTCCGTCGGCCGGACGGCTGAGCAATGCCACCGGCGATCCGGGCGGCGAACCCGACCCCTGCCGCGTGCCACCGGCGGCCGGCTACCGCGGGCTGGAGAACCAGTTGTACCGGGTACAGGTCCATACCGGCGGGCCGCTGGGCACGGCCACGTTCAAGTGGTCGCGCGACAACGCCACCGTCGCCTCGCGCGCCAGCCATGTGAACGCCGCCCGCGACCGGGTCACGGTCGAATCGATCGGGCGCGACGACGTGTTGCGCTTTCACGATGGCGACTGGGTCGAGGTCACGGATGACCACCGGGAACTGCATGGGCTTGCCGGCGTGTTGCGCCGCATCCGGGTCGCCGGGGGCGTGGACGAGACGGCCCGCAGCCTGACCTTCGACGTCGCATTGCCGGCCGGGATGTTCCCGACCGATGCGCAGCAGGCCACCGATCCGGCGCGCCATACGCGGGTGCGGCGCTGGGACCAGTCCGGCACCGTGCGGCGCGAGGACGGCACCGCCGCGGCCAACCTGAATGACGCGGGCAGCGACGGCGACATCGTGATTCCGGCCGACGGCACCCGGCTGTTCCTGGAGCACGGCATCCTGGTCGCATTCAGCACCACGACCCCCGACGGCCAGTTCCGCAGTGGCGACCACTGGGTGTTTGCGGCGCGCAGCGCCGACGCCAGCATCGAGCCGCTGGCCGAGGCGCCACCGCTGGGCATCCACCACCACTATGCGCGGCTGGCGATCGTCAACTTCCCCGACCTGGAAACCGATTGCCGCAGCTTGTGGCCGCCGATCGCCGACGGCGAGGGATGCGACTGCACGGTCTGCGTCGACGCGGAGAACCACAACAACGGCACGGCGACGATCCAGCAGGCGATCGACAGCATCAAGGACGGCGGCGGCACGATCTGCCTGGGTATCGGCAGCTACAACCTGCGGGCACCGCTGTTGATCGACGGAGCCCGTTCCTTGCGCCTGCGCGGCCAGGGCTGGGCGAGCGTGCTGCTGGGCGAGCAGACCGGCAGCATCATCGACATCCGCAACAGCACCGGGGTGGCGCTGGAGAACCTGAGCACCATCGGTTCCACCGGCGGCGGCGTCAGCAGCGTGATCAGCGCGCGCGGTGTCATCGACCTGCGCGCCGACCATGTCAACGTGCTCGGCCTGGCGGCCGCAGACGGCACCAGCGTGGGCATCGGCCTGTCCGGCAACATGCTGGGCGTGCAGATCAACGACTGCGCCATCGTTGCCGAGCGTGGCGTGGCGTCGGTGGCCGCCGGCGACGACAGGCACCTGCTGGTGGGCGAGTTGCGGCTGGCGCGCAACCTGTTCTTCTGCAGCCAGCGCGCGCTCAGCCTGGACGGCATCACGCTGCATTTCGGGCAGACCCGCGTCGACGCCAACTTCCTGCTGACCGGCTCCCAGGCCGCGGTGGTCGCCACCGGCGCCGTGATGCCCGGATCGGCTTTCGTCGTCGCCGACAACACGATCTACACCGCCGCCGACGGCATCCGCGGCGGTGTCGACGGCCTGGCGGTGGAGCGCAACACCATCAGCGGCTTCGGCGAACGCAGCGGCAACGGCATCGTGCTCGAGGAAGGGCTCGACCCGGTGGCGCTGGACCAAGTGCGCCTGAACGACAACCGCCTGCACCAGCTGCGCGGCCATGGCATCTTCGTCGGCCAGCGTGTCGACGAAGCCATCATCTGCGGCAACATGATGGACGGCATGGGCCTGGGCGCGCTGGTCATGGGTGATGGCGGCGCCTTCGGCGTGTTGCGACTGGCCGGCAACCAGTTCCGGCATCTCGGACAGGCGCTGACCAACGACGACGCCGCTTTCGTGGCCGTGCAGCTGGTCCGCGTCGAGCGCGGCGACGTGCTGGACAACCTCATCGCCGACGTCGCGCGCGCCGCGCTGGCCAGCCCCGGCATCGACGCGATACGCTGCGCCGGCGTGGGTCAGCTGCGCCTGGCCGGCAACCGCCTGCTGGGCATCGGACCGGACCGCATCAGCGCACCGGTCTGCGCCGTGCGGGTGCTGGCCCCGTTCGACCGGCTGGCGCTCGACGACAACAGCATCGAGCGGCTCGGTGGCACCGACCAGAAACCGGTCGTCATCGAGTGGCGCGCGCTGCGCATCGGCCCCGACGCCGCGGACGAGGCGCCCGGCATGGTCGTGACGCGTCATGTCGCGGGCGCGGACGCGGCCTACGTGCTGACGCGCAACCGGATCACGGCGCTGCCGTCGCCGCCGGGTGTGGTATCGGTGCGCGGCAACCAGCTGCGCAGCCACCTGAGCGGCGCGCCGCTGGCCCAGGTGGACAGCGTCGACCACTGCCTGCTTGCGGACAACCATTGCGAGGTGGTCGGTGCCGCGGGCAAGGAGCCCGTGATCGGGCTGCTCGCGGCCCGCACGATCAACGCCAGCAACAACCGGCTGGCGGCCAGCCAGGAACAGGCCACCTTGCTGCTGCGTCCGCTGCTCAAGCGCGCCATCGTCATGGGCAACACCAGCACCGGGCCCATCCAGGTCCAGGGCGCGTCCGTGCCGTCCGACATCAACCTGACCAACATCATCGGCAGCTGAAGGAGAGCACGCATGCCCATCATGACCTACCGTGGCGAGAAAACCGTCGGGGAGATCGCCGACAAGATGTTCGAGCGCCTCACGCCCAGGCAGAAACAGACCGCCGAGGCGGCCATCCTCAAGGCCAACCCCCGGCTCGCCGACCCGGCGAAACTGGCCACGGGCACGATCCTGAAGATGCCCGACATCGCCGAGCTGCGACCCAAGACCAGCCGGGCGCTCGAGAATCCGGATGCGCTGCTTGCCAAGCACCTGGCACAGGCCCTGGAAGACTTCGGCCAGCGTTTCGACGCCCGCGCGGCCCAGGCCGCCGACGACAGCCGGCAACAGCTGGCCCTGCTCAAGAGCGCTCCCGTCAAACGCGTGCTCGGCACCGCGCCGGCGCTGCAGGAGCTCGCCGGGCAGATCGGCAAGCTGCAGGAATCGCGGGCCGGCGATGTCGACGCGCGGCGCAAGTCGATGGCCGGCGCGCTCAAGGCGATGGTGAAGGACCTCGGTCGCTGAGGCCGCGGCGCCGCGGCCGGTTGACGGTTGCGCCGGCGAATGGGGCTATATTGAAGGCCCCACACGACGACACAGGACCTGGCGATGCGTATCGAGAAGATCGGCTTGATGACACCGGGCGACATGGGCCAGGCCGTGGCGCAGCAACTCCAGGCCCGCGGCTTCGTCGTATGCACCGCACTCGACGGGCGCAGCGAGCGCAGCCACACACTGGCCCGGCAGGCCGGCCTGACCGACCTCGGAAGCATCCGCCACCTGGTCGATACCTGCGACGTCGTGTTGTCGATCATGAACCCGGGCGCCGCCGTCGATTTTGCGCACCAGGCCGCCGAGGCCTTGCGCGCCACCGGGCGCCATACCCTGATCGTCGACTGCAACGCGATCGCACCCGACACCGTGCACGGCATCGCCGCCGAGGTGCAGCAGGCCGGGGGCCGTTTTCTCGACGCCGGCATCATCGGCCCACCGCCGCGTGGCGGGGCCAGGGCCCGCCTGCATGTGTCGGGGCCGGGTGCCGCCGACCTCGAAGCCCTGGCCGGCCCGCAACTGCAGGTCCAGGTCGTCAGCGACCGCATCGGCGACGCGAGTGCGCTCAAGATGTGTTTCGCCGGACTCAACAAGGGCACGCAGCTGCTGTGGCTGGAAATACTGGTGGCGGCGCAGCACCTGGGCATTGCCGATCTGCTCGAACGCCAGCTGGGTCCGTCGCTCGGCGGCATGCGCGACTGGTCGCTGGCGAGTTTTCCGCTGCTGCCGGCCAAGGCTTATCGCTGGGAGCCCGAGATGCGCGAGATCGCGAAGACGCTGGGCTCGGCGGGCATCACGCCCAAGGTGTTCGAGGGTGCGGCCGACATCTGTGCCTTCGTCGCACAAACCGCGATGGCGCGGGAGGCTCCGGAGAACCGCGACCCGGCGCGCGACGGCCAGGCCGTCGTGCAGGCCCTTGCCGCCGCCAAGGGCGGCGCATCCACACCACGCTGACCGGCACTCTGGTGCGCACCCGCCGACGGTCGTGTCAACTGGCGGACAGCAGCGCCACCGGCCTGCCGGTATGCTTGGCCGCGACACGAAGGATTCATCCATGACCCAAGACCTCCTGGTATCCGCCGACAACGGCGTCGTCACGCTGACGATGAACCGGCCCGCTTCCCGCAACGCCTTGTCGCGCGACATGGTCAATGCCATGCACCGGGCGCTGACCGATTGCGCGACCGACCCGTCGACCCGGCTGGTCGTGCTGACCGGAGCCGGCGGGGCGTTCTGCTCGGGCGGTGATGTCAAGGGCTTCGCCCAGGCTGCGGCCGGTGGCCCGGCCCCGATGGGCTTCGACCAGCGGGTGGCCGACCTGCGCCTGCGCATGGAGGTGTCGCGCCTGCTGCACGAGATGCCCAAACCCACGCTGGCGGTGCTGCCCGGGCCGGCCGCCGGCGCCGGCCTGTCGCTGGCACTGGCCTGCGACCTGCGATTGATGGCGGACAACGCCAAGGTGACGACCGCGTTCTCGCGGGTCGGCCTGTCCGGCGATTTCGGGGCCAGTTATTTTCTCGGTCACCTGGTCGGCACCTCGCGCGCACGCGAGTTGTTCTTCACCGGCCGTAGCGTGGAGGCCGACGAGGCCTTGCGCCTGGGCCTGGTCGACCGGGTCGCACCGGCCGCGGAACTGGAGCAGGCCGCACGGCAATGGTCCCGGGAACTCGCCGCGTTGCCGACCGTGGCCCTGGGTTACATGAAGCGCAACCTGAACCTGGGGCTGCGCGCGTCGCTGTCGGACGTGCTCGATGCGGAGGCGGTGCACATGGTGCGCACCTTCGAGACCGAGGACCACAAGGCCGCGGCCGCCGCCTTCGTCGACAAGCGCAAGCCCGACTTCAACGGGCGCTGAAGCGCACACAGGCGCGTTGCGCGGGCCCAGGTCTTGCGGATCCGGGCCTGCACGCCCCGCCACCACCGGCGCTGCGGAAAAGGGTTCTGCGTTTCATCGCGATGCGCCTGGTCGGCCCTGACGGCTCGGGCCGATGCGACGTCGGCAACTCGATCAACGTCGGCGCAGACCTGCAACGCATCGACGAACAACACCGGCCGCCCGCGCGTCAACGAAAAAAAGCCTGCAGGTCTCGCAACCTGCAGGCTTGTCGGTGTCGACGGACGCGTCAGCGGCGCGTCAAGGGCATGTCGTCAACCGCGCGTCGGACGGGCGGGACGGGCCGGACGGCGGGCGCCGTCACGCGGACCGAATCCGGCATTGCCACCGTTGCCGGACGGGCCGAACGACGACGGCCGCTGTTGGCCGGCGGGTTTCGCAAAACCGGGTTTGCGCGGCGCGAAGTCGCCGCGGGGAGCGTGATCGGCGCGAGGGGCGAAATCGCCGCCACGCGGTGCGTTGTCGCCGCGCCGCGCGAAGTCGTTGTGCGGCGCGAACCCGCCACCGTCACGGCCGCGTGCCGGGCCACCGAACTTGCGGTCGCGCGACGGCGCATTGAACCCGCCACGGCTGTCACGACCGCCGAAATTCGAGCGCGGGCGCGAAGCGTCGGGCATGCGCTGCTGCGGCTCCAGGCCCGGAATGGTCTCGGCCTTGAACTGCTGGCGGGTGTAGGCCTCGATGTCGAAGATCTTGCGACGGTCGCGGAACTCGGCCATCGTGATGGCCAGGCCGTCACGTCCGGCACGGCCGGTGCGGCCGATGCGGTGGGTGTAGTCCTCGGCCTTCATCGGCAGGCCGAAGTTGAACACGTGCGTGATGGTCGGCACGTCGATGCCGCGGGCGGCCACGTCGGTGGCCACCAGGATCTGCACCTTGCCTTCGCGCAGCGCCATCAGGCGCCGGTTGCGCATGCCCTGGTTCAGGGCACCGTGCAGGGCGACGGCACTGAAGCCCGCCTGCTGCAGATCGCCGGCCAGGCCGTCGCATTCGATCTGGGTGCTGGCGAACACGATGGCCTGGTTGATCGTCGTGTCGCGCAGCCAGTGGTCGAGCAGCTTGCGCTTGTGAAACGCGTTGTCGGCCCAGAACAGCACCTGCTTGATGTTCTGGTGCTTTTCCTGCGGCGAGTCGATCTGGACCCGACGCGGCTCGCGCATCACGCGCGTGGCCAATTGCTGGATGCGCGGCGCCAGCGTGGCGCTGAACATCATGGTCTGCTTGCGTTCGATCGTGAGCTGGTTGATCTCGGCCAGGTCGTCGGCAAAACCGAGGTCGAGCATGCGGTCGGCCTCGTCGACGACGAGGAACTGCACCTGTTCGAGCTTGATCTGCATCGAGCGTTGCAGGTCGAGCAGGCGACCGGGCGTGGCAACCACGAGATCGGCATTCTGCAGACGCGCAATCTGCATCTGGTAGGGCATGCCACCCACGACGTTGGCGATACGCAGGCCGCGGCAATGGCGCACCAGGTCGAT